>JANNDA010000595.1:0-6707 GCA_031387195.1 Planctomyces sp.
GATAAGCTTCCAGCTTGTCACTTCCCAAAGCAGTTCCGACAAGCTGGAAGCTTATCCTACGTAAATCTTCACAAGCTCTCCGCGTTGTGGCGGAAAACAGCCGCTGTACGCAGACGTATTCCGTGGCGTGTAGTCAACGAAGCGGTCTTGCGGATAACGTATCTCTGAGCCATGAAGTCCGCCTCGTGCGCGGACGATGAGTTGATCCAAGGAGAATTCACCATGTTTGATCTGCTGAAGCAAAGCGTTTACCTGGGAATGGGCTTCGCCAGCCTGACTCGCGACAAGCTCATGGAGATGGGCAAGGAAATTTCGTCGCGAGCGGAACTCACTCAAGAGCAGTCTAAGCAGTTCCAGGACGAGCTGGTCCAGAAGGCGGGCGAGGCTCGTCAGGATTTGGAAGCCGCGATTGATCAGCGTGTCGATCATGCGTTTACGCAATTGGGCATTGTCAAAGCGGGAATCAACAAGGTCAGCGAGCAAGCGAAGAGCGGGCTTGAAGGCATGATCGACGAACGGCTCAGCAAAATGTTGGAGTCGCTGAAGATTGCTCGAACAGAAGATGTTGAAGCGCTGTTGGCTCGCGTGGAGTTGTTGGAGAAAAAACTGGCGGGATCGCAGAGTTAGGCGTGACACGGCTACGAATGAAACAGGCGAGCGGGGCGGCGTCAGCCCCGTTCGCCATGATGTCTTATTGGATGACCGCGTCATGCTTTTGGAATCGATATCACGCATCGAACGCAGCGCTCGGCGGCTGCAAGAGATTATTTCGGTGCTGGCCAAGTATGGTTTGGCGGACTGGCTCGGTGGACTGAAATACGAGTGGCTGCAATCGCGGCTGGTGAGTTCCGGGGGCCAACGGCTCAACACGCTGACTCAAGAGGCGCGGATTCGGCTGGCACTGACGGAACTGGGCACGACGTTTATCAAGTTAGGCCAGATTCTGAGCACGCGGGCTGACCTGCTTCCGGAGTTACTGATCGCCGAGTTGAGTCAGCTTCAAGCGAACACGCCGCCGGATGCGGCGGACGTTGTGCGAAAAATCATCGAAGCCGAGTTGGGTCATCCACCCGCTGAGCTGTTTGCGGAGTTCGACGAGACTCCGTTCGCATCGGCGTCGATCGGCCAAGTACATCGAGCTCGATTGAAGTCGGGGGAGCCGGTCGCGGTGAAGGTGCAGCATGACGAGATCGAAGAACGAATTCATCGCGATCTGCACATCATGGCGGGACTGGCTGAGTTACTGGAAAAGCATGTCACCGATTTCCGCTCGTACAAGCCAGCGTCGATCGTGCGTCGCTTTCGGCGGACGCTGTTGCAAGAACTCGACTTCGCCGCCGAGCGACGCAGCATGGAGACTTTCGCCAGCCGCTTTGCCGACGATGACACGATTCACTTTCCGCTGGTCTATCCGGAACTGTCCAGCAATCGCGTGTTGACGATGGAGCTGCTCGACGGTGTTCCGGGGACCGACAAGAACGGTCTGTTGCAGACCGGCAGCGACCTCAATGAGTTCGCTCGCCGGGCGGCGAACATGTACGTGAAGATGATCTTTCGCGACGGCATGTATCACGCTGATCCACATCCGGGGAATTACATGCTGCTCCCCGGCGGTGTGGTCGGAGTGCTCGATTGCGGAATGGTCGGCCGGTTGGATGAATCGCTGCGAGAAGACTTCGAGTCGCTGATTCTGTGCTTCGTCGATAAAGACACGCAGGAGTTGGCAAACCTCGTGGTCCGGCTCGGCTCACCGCCGACGAATTTGGACTTCGACACCCTGCGATCGGACGTCTCGGAATTTGTCAGCGAGTACGGCAATCTCCCGCTGAGCGAATTCGACCTCGGCGGCGCGCTGACCGAGATGACCAACATCATCCGCCGCTATCACATCGCCCTGCCGTCCGAGGCCGCGTTGTTCTTGCGGACAATGGTCATATTGGAAGGGAGCGCTCGGCAACTCAGCCCACAATTCAGCCTGATTCGCATCATTCAAGACTTCTACGAACGATCTGGTCCGAGCCGATTCCTGCCGCAGCGGTTGCTGCGAAAGGTCCGTCGGTCATATCGAGATTGGGACCGGCTCTTCATAGCGTTGCCGGGAGACGTCTCCGACATCTTGCGTCGCTTCCGCAATGGTTCACTGGAGATTCACCACGAACATCGTCGGCTCGAAACGACGGTCAATCATCTCGTGGTGGGCATCCTCATTGCCGCGCTGTTTCTCGGCTCATCTGAGTTGCTCAGCTTCAAGACGCCGCCTGTTATCGGCGAGGTTTCCATCGCAGGTGCTCTGGGACTGGTGACGGCCGTGGTTCTCGGCATTCGTCTGCTGTTAGTGATCCGCCGAGCGGAGAATGGAAACCACAATCAGTAACGTCGCCATCTTGTGGCCTCAATTTTGGCGGCATAGACTGACCCCATCATGAGCACTGCCGAAGCCCTCAAATCAGAAATCGACAACACGCCTGAGCCGCTGCTTCAGGAGGTCTATGATTTTTTGATCTTACTGAAAGGTCGCACGGCGAGAGCCAACGAGACGCCTCGTTCTTTCGAACGCGAAGAGGTGACACGGAGGTGGCCGGATTTCGCTGCTCGGCAAGCGGCGATTTTTGGCGACCGCACTTTGCCAGATTCACAGCCGATTTTTGACGAACTCCGATCCGACAAGCTGTGATGATGCGCTACTTCGACTCCAGTGTTCTGTTGAAGCTTTATGTTCCGGAGCCCAATTCGGAATCGGCGCGAACGCACGTCCAAAGGGTGGGACAGCCACCAGTTCTCACGCGATTGCACCTGCTTGAAGTTAAGACCGCTGCTCGGCAGAAACTCGGGCGCGGAGAGTTGTCAGCTTCAGAGTTACAGAATGTCTTGGCCGATTTCGACAGTGACATCAGCCTCGGACTTTTCAGAGAAATCGTGTTGGATTGGGCTGCTGTTTTCACTCGTGCGGAATCACTTTCACGGCAGCACGCTGCGGCAACTCTGTGCCGCACTCTGGATACGCTGCATGTGGCGATCGCCCAAGAACTCGGAGCGACCGAGTTTTGCACGTTCGATAAACGACAAGCGGCGATGGCTCGCTTGGTTGGTTTGATTGTCGTGCCCTGACGGAAAGCGCGGGCTGCTTGCTCGGCTGGTAGGCGTCTGGTAGTTTCTGCCTGATCGCCGATTTGTCGGCAACTGTTGTTTGAAGTCCGGATTTGAAATCCATTTTTGTTTGAGAAAGAGATCGAGGCTCGCATGTACCACGTCACGTTGATTCCTGGAGATGGAACTGGTCCGGAACTCGCCGAAGCGACTCGCAAGTGCGTGGATGCCACGGGAGTTAAAATCGACTGGGATGTCCAACAATGTGGTATCGAAGTGATTGAGGCGCAGGGCAAAATTCCGGAGTCAGTCTTCGCGTCGATCCGAGCCAACAAGATCGCGTTGAAAGCTCCGATCACGACGCCGATCGGCAAGGGATTTCGCTCGGTCAACGTCGCGCTGCGTCAAGAACTGGGACTCTTCGCCTGCGTGCGACCGTGCAAGACCTACAAGGGAGTCCGTTCGTACTTCGATAAGACGAATGTTGATTTGCTCATCGTCCGCGAGAATACGGAAGATCTTTATGCGGGTGTCGAGTTCAAAGCGGGCGAGCCTAAGACGGCCGAGTTGATTCAGTTCATCAATGCGGCGACGACTGGCAAGAAGATCGGCACTGGCTTGACGACGACAGGCATCAGTATCAAGCCCATGTCCGAGGAGGGCGTTCGCAACATTGGCAATTACGCGTTCGATTACGCGGTGAAGCATGGCCGCAAGTCGGTCACGTCAATCTGCAAAGCGAACATCATGAAGTTCACCGACGGCCTGTGGTACGACGTGACGCGCGCGGTCGCGACGGCTTACGGTGCGAAGTTCGAGGATTCAAAGCTTGCCGAAGGCGTGACGGCTGATCCGCAACTGGCGGGCAAGGTCACGAACGGCAGCGGCGTGCAGTACATCGAACGGCTCGTGGACAACATGTGCATGCAGTTGGTTCAGAAGCCGGAGAACTACGACGTCCTGGTGATGGGCAACTTGTACGGCGACATCCTCAGCGACTTGTGCGCTGGCTTGGTTGGCGGCCTGGGAGTCGCTCCCGGCGCGAACATCGGCCCGGATTCGGCGATCTTTGAGGCGACTCACGGTTCGGCCCCGAAGTACAAAGGTCAGAACAAGGTCAACCCGACCGCGCTAATCCTCTCCGGCAAGCTGATGCTGGAACACATGGGCGAAGCCGCCGCCGCTGCGAAGCTCGAACGAGCCGTCGCCAGCATCATTGAAGAAGGCAAGTACGTCACCTACGACATGAAGCCCGACCGCAATGACCCCACCGCCGTCGGCACTCGCGAAATGGCCGAGGCGATCTGCAAACGCATGGCGGAACTGGGATGAACGGTTGAGTTGGACTGGTCGCTCGCTCGCGATTGGAAGTAGATTGGTTTCAAAATTTGTGGAGGCTTTCGACATGACCACATTGCGAATCCAACGGAAGCTCGACTCATCAACGCTCGATCTTCCAGAACTGAAGCCGCTGATCGGCAAGACGGTTGAGATTATTGTCCGCGAGCGAGCCGAAATGACGATCAGGCCAGGTTCCGGCGACTGGCAATCCTTCGAGCGAGCGGCTGACGACTTGGAGGGCTACGACTTCGATGCCTGGAAATTCCAGCGTGAGCGAGACCAAGGGCCAGTCGGAGTCGCAATGCCATGATCCTTGTTGACACTTCGGTGTTGATCGACGCCTTGCGGTCGAAGGATCTGCGGCTGCTGCGGCAATTGCGCGACTTAGATGCGGCGATTTGCGGTGTGACGCCCGCCACCGAGACCGTTTGTGGGATGTTCTGGAAACGCTGCATCAAGTCGCCATTCCCGAGTCACTTTGGGATGAAGTGGGCGATGGCCTCGCGGCATTGCGATTGGCAGGCATCACGGTCCCATTCATGGATCTCGTCATTGCCGTCGTCTCGATTGCCAGCGGTCTACCCTTGTGGACTCGCGATAAGCACTTCTGGCTGATCCAGCAAGTCCTTTCACAACTGGAACTCCTTGAGGAACCGGAATCAAAATCGTAATTGAGGCGCGACCAGATTCGTGATTGTTGCGAGTTCGCAATGAAGCCAACGCCATTGCGGAGCCACGTGATGTCTGTCGTAGCCATACCCAGCCTTGAGATGGATCAACTGCGTCTCGGTCCCGAAGACGCGGGACCGCCATCGGCGTCAGAGAATACGTCATCGCCGATCGCTTCAAACACTCGGTCCTGGTCCTGAGTTGGCAACCCGATGGATACGCAGAACGCACGCTGACCGAACACGATTTCTATTCCACTCCACTGCTGCCCGCCTTGGTGATTCCGTTGAGTGAAGCGTTCGCTCAAACGACGATCTAAACCACCTTCGGCTTCGACTTGTTTTTCTCGATCCAATCGACGGCTCGGTCGGCGTCGATGTCGGTCGCATTCACCAGACGTCTTTGTCAGTGGAAGAATTGCCGAAAGTGGCAGGGGCAAGAAACTCGTCGATATTTGTGATTGATCAACAGATAACGAAGGCGACAATGTCCCCCGAACAACCCAATTCCCATTGCCAGGATTGGCGATGAAGTTTGCAAGGACAGCCTCAGCGCTCGATTGTGTGGTGGTGGCTTCCTTGTGAGGGATTGGTGGCCTATGGGGAGGACTTGTGATGGCCACTTTCTTCAATTTCCATGCGAGTGGGGTTCCGTCTCTGAGGCCTAGTGGCCCCGTAAGGAAGACCGAAAGATCGAGTAATCGAGACGAACACGCCGAGCTCATTTGGGCGGTCGCACTGTGCTTTTTCTTCACCGCTTTCTTTGGGCTCGTCGTCTGGTTGGCCGCCAACAGCCCGCTAGGAGAATCGCGAGAGGAGGGCGATACGACTGGTTGGTACATGGGGCCGTAGTTTGTCAGAGACCGGGAATCCCGATGACCTTTGAGCCCCGCCGGATCGGTGGTGATGATCGCCAGAAAGGGGGCCAACAGCCCAGTGAATCGTCGCAATGACGTCGGCAAGGGGGTATTCTTTGCCGCGTTCAAAAATGCCTGGGCTGCCAATGTCATCTTGCCGATGAGGTCTGACTGATGACCGTCTTACGATCCTGTTTCGCGCTCCTCTTCGTAGGTTTCCTAACGGTCAATGAATTGCGAGCGGAGCAACCGACGGGGGTGGCTCCGGCAATCGGAGTGGACTTCGACTTGGATGTGCAGCCAATCTTTACTCGGTTTGGGTGCAATGCCGGGGCGTGTCACGGGAAGCAGCGCGGGCAGAACGGGTTTCAACTCTCGCTGCTGGGGTTTGATGCGGACTTCGATTACGACGCGCTGACGAAGGAGTCGCGCGGTCGGCGGACATCGCTGACCAATCCCTCCCAAAGCCTGCTGCTGCTGAAGCCCATTGGGGCGAGTCCGCATGGTGGTGGAAAGCGGATCGAACCGACCTCGCCCGAGTTCGCGACTCTGCAGCGCTGGGTTGCCGAAGGGATGCCGCGTGCGGTTGCCGGTGCTCCGAAGTTGCTCCGTGTCACCGTTGAGCCGTCCGAGGCGATCATCCCAAACAATGGCAAGCTGCCGCTGAATGTGACCGCTCACTACTCGAACAATACGACGCGCGATGTCACGCGCATGGCTCAGTTTCAATCGAACGAAGCGGCGATCGCGAACG
>JANNDA010000603.1:0-2065 GCA_031387195.1 Planctomyces sp.
CCGTCGATTTCCAGACGACGGGCAAGAGTGCCCGTCCTACGAAAAAGCGGTGTTGCTCTTGAACAAGTTCTAAATTCATGGGAGCAATCTCCGATGGCAGGTCTTCATTGCGGCGGTTTCAACAGTTTGTGCAAGCGACGCAAATCTGCCTGCAAACGTTCGATCGGTTTGTCCGTGAAATCTCGTGGGCTTTGGAAGCCCTGCGGAAAATTCAAAGTCTCATTCATCGAGTCCAAGACAGATTGAATCTCGCGGTCACGTTGCTCATCGGTTGAAGTCGTTGTCGTTCGCGAAGCAACGCTCGCGTGATGCAAGGCGTTCAGAGCGAGCGACAATTGCGTGGCCGAGTCCCAATCGCGCGCGATCAACTTTGATCCGGTGTCGCCCGCGAGAGTGAGTTTCAGGTGGTCGATGGCCGCCGGTGAAAAATGCAGGCTCGCGGCGTCGCGCTGATTCAGTTGCTTGGCCCATTCGTCCAACTCGGCCGCAAGCGTTGAAGCATGTTTCAGAATTGGCACGGGCGGCGGGACCGGCTTGGCGATCAGTGAGCGCAACGGTCGCCATTGCGAATTCTCTCCGACGATCTTTGCCTGTTTGGTCTCCATTGCCAGCGTTTCGATCAGCGCATACGGCCAGCCGTTTCCCGCCAACGAATCTTTGACGCGACTGAGATCTGTCCGGGGCTGTCGCCAGCTTGCCGACTGCAAATCGTGATGGCAGGCGAAGCAATTCCACTCGGCCAGTTCGGGCCAACTTGCCGCCGGCGTCGATTCCGCATTCGCCGCTCGCTGTGCCAGCAACTCCAGCGACCGCTGAGCCGTCACCACTTGACCGACCGCCCATAACTTCGCCTCAAAATAAGAGGCAGTCGGCGTTCCGCTTCCTGTCTCCTGCTCGACCCCTCGCTTGCACGTCGGGCTAGTCTGGTCTGCGCCCGGCCCCCTGTCTCCTGCCACCGAATGCCGCTTCGCATCCGCCTCGAACGGCCAATGCTTGGGCCAGTTGGCATGGAACGCGGAGAGCTCAAAGAACAGACGCGGATGCCCCGCAGCGATCAGGTCGTGATTCACATCTCGCCCCGGACCGCCGACGTGACAATCGGCACACAGTTTTGCTCGCGTGAGCACGTCGGTCAGGTCGCGGTATCCCAGTCGTTGCCTTTCTGCGACCGAGCGCGGCCGCCAATCTTTGCGGACGTGAGCAGTCAGCCAATGCTCGGCAGCGCCGTGACATTGCTCGCAACCAACGCCATCGAACGGATGTCGCTCACGATCCGGTGCCGTCTCAGTGGCAGTCGCGGGCGAGTGGCAGTTCAGACAAACAGCCGACTCATGTGCCGGCTGAAGGAATTTCAAATTCTTCGCCATCTGTTGCGAGACATCATTCAACAGCACCGAATACGCGCGGGAGTGAGGGTCGCGAGCAGACCAGATGGGAAACTCTGCTCCGACCGTCGGATGACCGCTCAACCCACCGTGACAGGCGGCTGCAGCACAGGACGCGTTGCCGACAAGCCTTGGTGTGGATGCGGTTTTAGCGTTCGGTTCGATCACGTTGGCCTTCGCCGACTCTTCACCTGTTGGCGGTGCGGTCTCAACTCGCTCGCGTCCTGCCACCGCGAACAGGATCGCGGAGACAGCGAGAAGACTCAGTAAACGTGAGGGAGTGAAGTGCGTCATCGTGATGGAATTGGAAGTCACCGATCTTTCGGGATCTGTTGTTGGCCGACACGCTCCGCCGCCCCTGGGGCTGTCGCGTTCAGACAATCTTCATGAGCACTATTGCCAGCGTTGCCACAATCCGTCAACGGGCGAAATTCAGGGAGGTTGAGCATGGCAACGGCAGAGTCTTGGACGGAACCGAAGGGGTTCCGTCCAACCCATTGTTCCGCGATGCCGAGGCTCCTCCACCCGCGCACTCGGGCAGCAGCCGCTATCGCAAGACGCCGTGGCAGCGAGTCGATCGGTGGTGCCGCTCGCACCGAACTCAACGTGCGCGATGCCGAGAAGGGGGACGCGGTGAGGCGGTTGAAGAGACTGCCTATCAGCAACCCATTCAGCCCATG
>JANNDA010000939.1:0-6294 GCA_031387195.1 Planctomyces sp.
GCCGAGATCGAGCATGAGTTGAAACAGCCTGCCACGGTCGAGCATACGGTCGTGACTCCCGCGTCCATCGTTAAACCAACACTTGCCACATCCTCGCCCCCGATCAACAAGCCACCACGCAAACGTTTCGCGGCGGTAGCCGCTGGCGGAGCAGCCGCGTTATTGTTGCTGGGCGTGATCATCATCACGATCACCAACAAGGATGGTACGAAGACCAGGATCCGCGTGCCTGAAGGTGTCGAGACCGACGTTCAAGCCGCCCACGGCACGAAGGTGACGATTACTCAAGAAGAAAACCAGCACGCTGCGCCAGCAAGTGTTTCCGACACTCCCTGGCACGGTTGGCCCGCAGACGCACCGCCGCCGGCGATGGCGCCGTTTGATGCCGAGCAAGCCCAACACCATCAGGAGGCGTGGGCCAAGTACCTCGGCGTGCCGGTCGAGTACACCAACTCCCTCGGCATGAAGTTCCGCCTCATCCCGCCCGGCGAGTTCATGATGGGCAGCACGCCGGAGGAGATTGAGGCAGCGATCAACGGGTTGGATGGCGATCTGCGTTGGAAGGAAGGCATTCTGAGCGAGGCTCCGGAGTACAGGGTGACTTTGACTCAGCCAATGTATATCGCCATCCACGAAGTCACTCAGGCCGCATACGAGAAAGTGATGGGAGTCAATTCTTCAGCCTTTTCCGTTTCGGGGGAACACAAAGATGCCGTCAATGGAATGGACACGACGAGTCACCCGGTGGAACGGGTGAGCTGGTACGACGCCGCCGAATTCTGTGCGAAGCTCAGCAAACAGGAAAAATTGAAGCCGTTTTACTTTCGTGCTGGTGGGTCAGTCACTCCCTTGGACGGGACCGGCTATTGCTTGCCGACGGAGGCTGAATGGGAGTTTTCGTGTTGTTCAGGAGCGACGACCGCGTTCTGGAACGGCGACAACGAAGAGGACTTGGTCCGTACTGGTTGGTTCCGTGGGAACTCGGGCAACCGCACGCATGCGGTCGGTGAGTTGAAAGCGAATCCGTTCGGGTTATTTGATAGCCATGGCAATGTGTGGGAGTGGGTCGAAGACGGTTGGGATCCAGCGAACTCCCATGAGTTCCCGGAAATGAACGCAATCAACCCTCGGGCACCTTTTATCTCCAATCCTCTTCACGTTCTTCGAGGCGGCGTTTTCTGGGGCACGGCTTCAGTGTGCCGTGTTTCAAATCGAGCCTCACACGTGTTTGAACACGCATTTTACGGTTTCCGAATCTCCTTACCTGTGGATGCAGTGCGTGAGGCATTCAAGCTAGCCGGCGGCTCGGCGATGCCGAACGATACGAAAGCCACCGTCTCTCATTTCCCGCCGCTGGCTCCGGGGTGGTTCGAGCGGGTGTCGAAGCTGCCGCCCGAGGAACAGGTCAAGGAGGTCTCGCTGGAACTGAAGCGGCGGAACCCCGAGTGGGATGAGAAGCTGGAGCATCAGATTCGGGACGGTTACGTGCTTGATGTGAGATTCGACAGTAAACACGTCGCCGACATCGCACCGTTGGCCGTGCTGACGGACCTTCGCGTCTTATTCTGTACGGCAAGCAAACCGTCAGATCGCCTCACGGAGTTGTCACCGCTGGCCGGACTGAAACAACTTCACGCAGTCTATTTCACCAACTGCACAAGTCTGTCGGACCTCTCCGCGCTGCGAGGCTTAACGATCACGGACTGCAGCCTGCAGAACACGTCCGTCACCGACCTTTCGCCACTCGCGGGCAAGCCGATTCTGTACCTGGACATTTCCCAAAACAGAACGCTCACCGATCTGTCGCCACTCAAAGGTGCGCCGCTGAGTTCGGCATTCTCCTGTCAACGTACTGGCATCCGCGACTTGAGCCCGCTGCGGGACTCCCAAGTGAAACAAGTTGAGTTGCACGACAGACAATTCGATCCCGACATCGTCTGTGGCTGGCCGCTGAAGTTGATCAATTTTAACGGCACGATCCAATTTGTACCGCAAGCCAAGCTACTCCGACTCAAGGAGATCAAGACGCTCGAAACAATCGACGGCAAACCCGTGGCCGAATTCGCCAAGACGTTCGGCTGGAAGAACGAGCCAGAGAAGGCTACGTTGCTCAAGCTTGACGACTGAAAGGAGCAGACCATGCGCAAAGAGTTGAAGCTGATCGTGGAAAAACACTCGGACGGGTATGTCGCCTATCCCTTGGGGATGAAGGGGATCGTGGTCGGTGAGGGCGAGACCCTTGATGAAGCCGTGGCGGATGTCACGTCCGCCGTCGAATTCCACGTTGAGACGTTTGGCCCCGAGGTCTTCAACGACGAAGAAACGGTTTTGGAAGCCTACGTCACGGAGACCGGAGTCACGATCTGATGGCCAAGTTTCCCATTGATGCGCCGCTCGATCGAGTGCTCGCCGCAATGGCGTTGCTCGGCTTTCATGTGGTGCGTTCAGGGAACCATGTCGCCTTGGCTCGACAGAACGATGATGGAACACAGACCCCCATGACGATTCCGAATCACCGTCGGCTCAAATGTTCGACGTTGCGGACCATCCTGACCCAATCCGGCATTTCAAGAGATGAGTTTCTGGATGCCTACGAAGACGGCTGATGGCCCGCAGTGGCATCCTGACAGCCGCCCCGCTTCCTGGGTTGGAAGCACGGCTAGGGCACGGTCGGGTTTGACGTGGAGACGAACCGCCGGCTGGGCCTGCTGTTCCCGTGGCTGACCGGCGACCACTGGCTCTGCCTTGGCGCGGTGTTGTTTTTCTGGGGGCCACAACCGCGGAGGAAGCCACAGGACCACGGGGATCAACACGAAGCCTCGGCGGTTCCAGTGCTGACGCCATCCGCTGGAGTTGGGACGCTGCCATTGGTCGAGGTGTGATTGGCCGCGGCCGGTGGAGTTGCCCGGCCAGGTCACATTGCGCCATTGGCCCTGTTGGGGATCGACTGTCTCACCGGTGTGATGTGAAAGTTGATCGGCGGAGGTCCATTCTTCGTAGGCTGCGTCGTCATCAGTGTAGTCCGGAAGGCCGAACGCGCGCTTGATGAGTCGGAACAAGTACAGCATCGGGATCAATAACGCGGCCATCACCAACGCGATGACGATTAAGCCGGGACCAAATGAGAAATAGAGTTCAACGCGCGGCCAGATCCAGCGCCAGCCCAACAGCGTGATGAGGGTCGCCACGCTGAGATATGGCCCGAAGGGAATCTCGCGATCAGGCTGAAAGAGCCGCGTCACCACGACCGTTGCCAGCGCCAACAGCGGAGCGATGAAGAACGCGACCACCACCGGCTGCCAACCGGTAAAGCTGCCGACCATCGCCATTAAAACCACGTCGCCGAAACCCATCGCCTCGCGACGCATCGCGAACTGTCCGACGATACGGACGCCCCACACGATTCCGCCGCCAACCACGAATCCCGCCAGACTCACCGCCAGTCCGTGCCAATGCGGATGCAGTTCAATCCAGGCGGGGACTCGGACGGTCAACCATTCGGCGTTCCAGGCGGTTGGCAAGATACTGAAGAATTTTCTTGCCACGCTGGGATCTTGGAACCACACCGGCACCAACCAGAACTTGCCGAACAGTGCGGCTCCCGTGATACCAACGAGCATCGGCGGGAGCGTCACCGAATCGGGAATGATCATCAAATCCCAGTCGATGAGCGACGCGACGAAGAGCGCTTCGATCAAGACTAAGTGATAAATGAATCGCCAATTGACGAGCGCCATCGGCGACAGGCCCAGACTATTCGCCAGATCGAGTGGACCGGCCGAGCAGGCGAGGCAACTCCCCGTAAACGGCGTCCAGCGATTGAGTGGTACTTCCAGCAAATAGACCAAAACAAACAACAGGCCGTTCGCTAACTCAATCAGCGGATATCGGCCGGGGATGCCGCGTTTGCAGAAGCGGCAGCGGCCACGCAGCTTCAGCCATCCGAAGATCGGCACGTTGTCTCGCATCAGCAATTTCTTCTGACAGCGATCACAATGCGAGGGGCAATTCACCAACGAGCGCCACGCGGCAAAGACGCTTTCGTGCTGCGGCAAGCGATGCACGCAGACGGTCAAGAAGCTGCCGAGCACCGCTCCGTAAAGAAACAGCCAGAGCACCATGAATGCGGGAGGCAGGTCGTAAGGAATCACGCCGTTCTCCCGCTGAGCAGCTCGAACTGCAATTGATTCAAAACTTCTTCAATCAGTTGTTCCGGAGCGGTGGAATCTGAATCGACGATGATTGTCGCGCACTCGCGATACAGCGGCTCGCGAGTCGCCAGCAGACGTTCGATTTCTTCTCGACCACCGGTTGCGGTGAGATTGGGCCGCCGTTGTCCGGTGGTGGAGTCCGTCACCAAACGTCGTTCGATCGCCTCGGCAGAGGCTTGCAGCCAGATCACTGGCCCGGACGTTTTTAGATCACTTCGCGTCGCCTCGTTCAAGATCGCTCCGCCTCCGGCGGCGACGATCAAGCGATCTCGCTGCAATAACTCGGCGATCAGTTCGCGTTCGAGACGGCGAAACTCCGGCTCACCGTCAGTGTCAAAAATCTGTTTGATGGTGCGACCGGCTCGGCGTTCGAGTTCGACGTCGGCATCGATCCAGTCCCAGTCCAATCGCCGAGCTAACGGAACCGCGAGCGTGCTCTTGCCGGTTCCGCGGTAGCCAATCAACGTGATCACCATCACGGATTCAACCTCACCGGCGACAACTCACGACGCAGAACCTCGCGCATGTGTTCGATCGGAGCCGCCTCGCCGGTAAACAAGATGAACTGCGCTGCCGCCTGTCGAATAAACATTTCCAATCCCGACACCGTGCGGCAGTCTCGTTGCTTGGCTTGCTTGAGCAACATTGTGTTTTCCGGGTTGTAGATTGTGTCGAAGACGAGCATTCCTTCCCGCATCCAATTGTCAGCGAAGGGAGTGTCTTCGACGTTGGGGTGCATTCCGGCCGGCGTGCAATTCACGAGCACGTCCGCGTATTGCGCCCCTCGGTTTTCCCACAAGACGTGCTGACAACCGAGCCGTTCCGCGAGTTCCTTCGCTCGCGAGTGACTGCGACTGGCGATCACCAAAATGCCGCCGTTTTTGGAAACGCCCGCTCCGATCGCTTTCGCGACGCCGCCTGCTCCCAGCATCAGAACTTTGCGGCCCGCCAGAATAAAGTGGTGGTCGGGATCTTCACCCAGTCCGATCGACATGGTTTCTAACGCGGCCAAGTAATCGGTGTTCGTTGCGTGCCATTCGCCGCCGGCATCGCGCCACAACGTGTTCGCCGCGCCGATCGACTGCACTGAATCATCAACGATCGGGCCGGTCTCCAGAACACCTTCCTTGTGCGGGATCGTCACGCTGTAGCCGCGAATATCGAGTGCCTCGAAATCTCGCAGCGTGGTCTGCAGCTTGTCTTTGGGAACTCGAAAGGGGACGTAGACGGCGTTCAAGCCGAGATGCTCGAATGCGGAATTGTGAATCAACGGGCTGAGGCTGTGCGACAGCGGATCACCGAGCACTCCGAAGACCTGCGTGTCGGCATTGATCTTGTCGTAGTGATAGAGGTCTTTCATTTCGTCGAACGACAATTGCCCGGGAGCCAATTCGCGGTCTTTGCTGAAGGTGGCATACGTCAGCGGACTGCCGTACTTGCCGCAGAGAACTCGGCTGGCCAGCCCCAGCTCGCCCATACAGAAGCCGGCGGTCGGGATGCCGCTCTGTTTGACGAGTTGCAACATGCGGACCATGTCGCTGGGCGCATTGGCCATCGTCACAATCTTGATGATGTCCGGATCAAGCTTCGTCATCCGCGCATGAATGTCGGCCAAGTCCAACGGGGTCTCGCTGAAGTTGTGATAGCTGATGATCCGCTTGGTGGAACCGTAGCGGCGAATCTGCGTGGCGATGTCCATTTCCAGATCGACGTACTCGACCCCTTGCACGATCGCCTGCCGAAGCAACGTTAATCGCTGCTGCTCATCTCCACGCCAACGCCCTTTGTCCTCGCCACGACGAATGGTGACGATGACCGGAGTCGGTCGGTCCTTCAGCAGCCTCGCCAAATCGGGAAGGTGGCTCAAATAGTCCAGCCGAAGCTCCACCAACTCCGCCCCGCGTTGGGCGAGATTTTGATGCTCCAGAACCACCATTTTGTGGCGTGTGCGGCCAATGCTGACGCAAATCATTTTGGCGTGTGAACCTCAACAGAGTGCGAAGTCAAAATTGCGGCGGCATCGTATCGGCTGACGCGAGACTTGCGGAGAGAGTAAGACAGGGGTCAGGCACCGCAAAATTCA
>JANNDA010000683.1:0-4788 GCA_031387195.1 Planctomyces sp.
GAATTGGAAATTGAGGATTGGAAATTGGCAGCAGCCCACAGCCGTAATCTCCAATTTTCAATCTCCAATTTTCCTGACACTAACGAATTCCAGGTGTCTCGAATTTCGCCCCGAAGGGGCATTACTATGTCAGCCCAGGCCAACGGCCTGGGTTACGGTCGTGCGAACCCAACATAGCCCCAACGGGGCGGTACTAATCGGCATTCACCATCGTTGATTCGGTTGTTTCGACGCGGCGCTATCTAGTGTCGCCCCTTCGGGGCTAGATCATCATCACGGATATTTCTTCCCCAGGCCGATGGCCTGGGCTGACATGGGGCTGCCCCTTCGGGGCGGAGACCGTTGCACCTGGAATTCGTGAGTGTCAGCAATTTTCAATTCCCCCCAAACAAGCGTGCAAAAACGCACGTGTTTCAGACAACGACTTTATGCGGCTTTCAACTCCGGTTGACCAACACTCAAGTCGAACCGCGCCAACGAGGCGCGGTACATCGAAGCATACAGTCCGTTTTGTTCGATCAAACTCGCATGAGTTCCCTCTTCGACGAGACGTCCGGCATCCATGACGACGATGCGATCGGCCAATCGGAGTGTCGAGAAGCGATGCGAGATCAGAATCGCGGTGCGGCCTTTCAACAGATGTTCGATGGTTCGATACATCTTTTCTTCAGCCTTGGGATCGAGGTTGGCATACGGCTCATCAAGGATCATCAGCGCCGGATCGCCGGCGAGTGCTTGAGTGACCGACAACTGCCGCCATTGTCCGCCAGACAGGTCGGTCTCGCCAAAAATCCGGCCCAAGTGCGTGTCGTAGCCCTGCGGCAGTTTGGTGATGACCGCGTCCAATTCAGTCTGCTGGCAGATGCGACGAACGGCCTCGCGATCGTTGAGTAACAATTCCGGACTGCCAAAGGCGACGTTTTCGTGAGCAGTCGCTTCAAAATGGATCGGTGCTTGAGTGACCATCGTGACCTGACGATAGAACGCTTCTAAATCCCATTTCTGCAGATCGGTTTCTTCGACGCGGATAACTCCACCCGTCGGGTCGTACAGCCGCGTAAGCAGTTTCAACAGCGTTGTCTTGCCGGCACCATTGGGACCGACGAGTGCGATGATTTCTCCGGGGCGGATTGTCAAAGTCACATTCTCGATGGCGGGTCGTTTCGCACCGGGATATTGAAACGAAACGTTGTCGCATTCAATCAAACCGGACACCGTCCCGCGAAATCCCTCGGTCAAAGGCCGTGAGGGCTGTAACGCGAGGAACTCATGAATGTTGACGACATCGAAGTGCGCGTCGAACACTGCCGAGAGCGCGTCTGTGAGTCGCGACATCGACGCTTGCAGTCGCCAGGCCGCTGTCCAATACGCGATGAAGGCACCCAGCGACACCGCTCCGGACAAGGTCGCTCGGCCAACCACGCTCAAGACGAATGCCACCGCCGTGAAAGTCAGCGTCGTGGAAATAAAACGCATGATCGACTGCGTGCGATAGAGCTGATGACTGGCTGCCAATGTCGTGGTGACGGTCTCCTGAAACCGGTCCAGCATGAATGTGACCAACCGCATCATGCGGAGGGCGGGGACAATGTGATGATTCGTCAGACAATTGCTGTAGTAGCCGCCCCAGCGGAGCGCATTCGTTTGCGCGCGAATGCTTTCATAGGTGCGTCGCGACAGATACCACTGCGAGATCAAGGCCGGTAATCCCGACAACGCCAACAGCCCGGACCAGACCGGTTCAATCCACAGCAACACACCCAAGAAACCAATCACTTGCAGTGTTGCCGCGCCGGTGTCGATCAAGCCCATCGCGGCACCCAAAACTTTGTGCCCCGGATCGTTATTAGCTCGCCGCAGCAAGTTTTGTGTTTCAATGTCTTCGAGGCTTTGCAGATCGAGCGTCGCCGCGTGACGCAGAACTCGCTGATTGATTTGCAGACGAATCTCATCCGCCAGACGTCGCCGGGCATATTGCTTCAAACCACCTGACGCCGTGATCAACAATCCGATCGTCACCGAGGTCGCCAGCCAACGATCAAGCACCATCGCGTGTGTCTCGCCTGATGCCAGCGAGGCTTGAATCTCGGTCACGGCATAAGCCATGACGACAACCAGCAAGGGAGCGAGCTGCGCGGAAGCCAGTGTGCTGATGATAGAGACCAAACACTGACGCCGGTTGGCATTCCACATCAACGGAAACACGAACCGCATACTCTCACGCACACGGCGGAATTTCGTGTTGGTGGTCTTGTCAGAAACAGTGGAGTTCGAGGTCATTGGTGGTATTTCAAGCTACGGGTTGCAAACGAATTGGCCGATCGGCGATCACCGCGTTCTGCAAAAGTGAGTCGTACATCTGCATGGTCTCGTCAGCCGCGCGAGCCCAACTGAATTGGTTGGCCCGGGCGATTCCGTCGGCTTTCAAGCGATTGCTCAACGTGGCATCTCGCAGAACCACCTCAATGTGATGTGCAATCTGTTTGATGTCCGTTGGTGAAGCCGAGAGTCCAGCACCACCGGCGATCTCCGGCATCGCGGATGTGTCGGAATGAATCACCGGGCAGCCGCAGCCCATCGCTTCGAGGATCGGCAGGCAAAAGCCTTCGTAGAACGACATGCACGTAAACGCGGAAGCCGTCGAGTACAGAGCGGCCAAGTCGGCGTCATCGACGGGGCCAGTCAGATGCACGCGATCCGAAGCGAGTCTCGCTAGTTCACCCGCTTGATTCCCCCAACCACCGCCGCCGGCAATGACCAGATGAAACGGCAAATCGAGACTCGATTGAAAAAGCTGCTGACAGGCTCGCACGACCGCCGTCAGATTCTTGCGAGGTTCCAGGCGACAGAGCGTCAATACAAACGGCTGATCCGGCAGCCGGTATTTTTGTCGCAGACGTTGGATCACACGCGGATCGGAGACCGGTTGAAACCGCGCGCGATCGCTCGCTTCATGCACGACCAGAATCTGTCGGCTCGGTACGTCGAGCAGTTGGATCATCTCGCGTTTGGTCGATTCCGAGACAGCCAGGAATGAGGCCTTGTGGTTGATTGCCCCGGATAGTCCATTCGACAAGGTGGCCACATTGGACGGTGTTTGAAACTCCGGGCAGACGAGATGCGAGAGGTCGTGGACAGTGACCATCATCGGAGCCGGATGATTGGCATACAGCCGATAAGTATTCGGCAGCGGCAAGTGAATCAGTCCACAGTTTCCCGACTGACGCCTCAATTGAGGCCACCGCTTCATCACACTCCGCTCCAACTTGGCCCGCAAGCGAATGAGCTTCTGCGCCAACGAGTGTGGTGGATGTCGGAGCGCATTGAGCCGCCGATCGAGCAACGTCAGCGGCGTCCCCTCATCGGATCGCTCCAAAGCGTTGACGACTTGGTTCAAAGAAAACGTGTTTTGAGTGTCGATCGTGACTCGGATGGACCAGTCCGGTCGCTGCCGCGCGATTTGTATGGCAAGTGCTTTCAACAGCTCTTCCAGATAACGGCGAATGCCATCAATGCTGGCATCGGCCAGTTTGGTCCCATCGATCAAGACATGCGGTTGTTCAACAGACATGTGGCTGGCCGTTGTAAATCGTTGTGCAGGCGGCTCGCCTGCTCGTAATTGTCTATAGAAAGCACAGGCGAGCCGCCTGTGCGACGACTGTGCCTACGCCGCCCGGGCGAGATTGTCCGACGAGCCGCAAACCGGCTCGCGCGATTCTGCGGCCAGCGGTCGTTGAGCCAAATACGATTTGCTGACGTAATGCGGGCCAGACCAACTGTTCGGAGCCACGGCGACAACATTCAGCCCCAAAGATCGCAGCAGCGGGACCACGTAGGTCTCCGGCATGCAATACATCTCCATGTGAAATGCGGATGCCTTAAACGGCCTTTTCTCACCCGTCCACAGCTTGCGGAGTTTTTGAGAAATGCGACTGAGCAGCCCCGGTTTCGCCGCCGTCTGCGTCGCGAACGGCAGTGAGATCAACTGATCGGGCACTTGAAAGAACAACGCCCCGCCCGGAGCCAGCACCCGTGCGAACTCGGCAATGTATTCCACTGCGTACTTGGGCTGCATGTGTTGCAACGTGATCATGGTGCAAATGAAGTCGAACGACTGGTCATCAAACAGTCGCAAGGAGTTCACTTCGTTGTGGTGATATCGACAACGTTCGCCATGCTGATTCCATTCGCGCGCGACTTGCAGCATCGACGGGGCGATATCAACGCCGTCCACTTCGTCGTAGTGATCGCACAGAGCTTGGGTCAACCGCCCGACCGCGCATCCAAAATCCAACGCGCGGCCATGCTTGAGGGCGAGACCACTCTCGCTCAATTGATTCATGATTGCGGAAATGTTCTGTCGTCCTGTCTCCAGGAACTCTTCCCGCTGCCAGCGGTTGTTCTGCTTACTCGGATCAGTGAGCACGGCGAACAACGGGTCTTCCTCACCCATCCCATTCCAGTGGTACTGCAACTGGTTGAGTTCCATCCTTGGACTCCTTGATTGACCTCTGTATTTCCTGACGCTGCGCGGAACGTAGCACGATCTGCGGCAAGGCAACAATCTCGATTTTGACGCCACACCACGTTAGGGCGCACGACGCACTTTGCGCGGTAGCGCGGTAGGGTGGGACAAGCCGCTTCGGCGCCGGCCCACCAAACTTATTCACAAGGAGATCCACGTCCCCGCCCGCAAAGCGTTGAGCATCTTTCGTCCAAT
Organism: Planctomyces sp.; assembly: GCA_031387195.1. GTDB lineage: Bacteria > Planctomycetota > Planctomycetia > Planctomycetales > Planctomycetaceae > SXKJ01. Next base: position 4,721 of record JANNDA010000683.1, read on the forward strand.
TGATGGTGGGCCGGCGGTCGAAGCGACCTTGTCCCACCCTACAATCCCCGGCCACACCGAAAAATCGC
>JANNDA010000690.1:0-3176 GCA_031387195.1 Planctomyces sp.
CTACTTCAGTTTGAACTTGAGGTTCACCTTACCCTTGTTGTCGGCCAGTCTGTTCCAGGCTTCTTCGCAGCGCAGGAACAACTGCCCGTCAGCAGGGGCGGTGAAGCTGCCGTCGCTGGGGATCGCGAACGGCTCGCTCAGTTCGTAGTCGTTGAATAGGACTCCGACGAGCTGTCCCGGTTTGAAGGTCGAGCGATACGGCATCATGGTCGGCAGTTCTTCTGATTTTGAGTCCGCTTTGCCACCAGTCTTCTTGGCTTTCGCGGGCTTACTGGCGGCGGCCTCTTTCGCGGGTTTCGCGGAATCGGTTTCCTCGCCAAAGGGGTTGAGCAACGGCCCATCTGCGGAGAGTTGCCATGAGCCCTCGGCAGTCAGCTCCAATTCCTCACCCGCTTTGAGCAGTACTCGCGAGGCTTGCCAGCCGTGGTTGGCTTCGATGGCGCAGATGACCGGAGCCGAACTCGTGGCTCGGCGAAACTTCGTCTTCCAGTCCCACGCGGTGAGCGTCACTTCGTACCCCAGATCGAAGTGCTGCAAGAAGAAGAGGTACTCAAACGAAATCTCTTTCGACATCGAGCCATAGACGCTTTCAAACGTGGCATCCGGTTTGTTCACGAGCAGGCCCAACCCCAGCGGGCGGAAGCGGTCGTAGTAATTCGGGTTGTTGGCCAACAAATGGCAGAGCGCCCAACGCCAGCAATAATTCTCCCACGAGTCGCCGGTGATTTCGCGCGCGTTGACGATCGCGTTCAGCGACTTCGGTTCGGTGTTGCGGATGTAACGCACCGCCTCCGGATGACAATTCACGCGCGACTCACCCGCACGCCAGTATTGACCCATCTCGGCCATCCCTTCGCTGTACCAGATCGGTCCCGTGTGCCCGAAGTTCTGGCCGCAGTAAGCATGCACCGCTTCGTGCTGAGGAATCCCTCGATTGGCCACGGCGTAGACGACCGCTTTGGCGGACACGATTTCATCCGTCCCACGAATCACGCGGGTTTGTGTCAGCGTGACGCCCGCTCCCTCCTCGATCTTGGCCAGCCCTTCGGGTGGAAAAACGCCTGGCGGCCAAGCTCCCAAATCGCGGACCACAAAACATTCCAGCGGCTGCCGGTTGGGCCGACCCCAATACTTGGAGATCAAGCCGATCATTGTCTCTAACCGCTTGAGCAACTCGTCAGCCTCATCCTTGGGCAGGTCGGTGTGCAGCAGAAAATTGGCGGAGCGATAATCTCGCGGCCCCTTCGCATCAACGGTCATCGGTTTCTTGATTTTACCAGACGGCTTCTCTTTGCTTCCGGCGGCCCCCTTGGGCTGAGCTTTGGCCACATCACTCAACGGCCACAACAGGGCGAGACTCACGAGCAGAACTGTGGCAAGCTTCATGACGTGTGACTTTCTTCGGCCAGCGCTCGGGGCATGATCATTGGTCATTTGGCTTTGCGAGCCAGAAACGCCTGATGCTCCGCTGAGGCGACTCCCAGCATCGCGACTTGAAACATTTTCGCGGCGTCGCGAGCAATCACTGCTTGCGGATCGATCCACAAGCCGGGCAATACTTCACTGCGCAACAGTCCGTCCGAGCCCAGCGGGAACTTTTCGAATTGCCCCTCGCGGAGGACGAACCAATCCACTTCGCGATCACGCACACGCCAGACCAAGTATTCGCGCACCTGATTCCGGCGATAGGCGTTCAGCTTGTCGTGCAAGTCATAGCTCACGGAACTCGCGGCGACCTCCGCGACCAGCTCGGGAGCACCGGAGACGTAGCCCTTCTCGTCCAAGACCGACTGCCCACCGAACTCAGGTAGAATCCGCAGATAGGCATCCGGTTGCGGCTCGTTGTCGAGATCCAGCCGCAGCGTCGCGTTATCACCGCCGACAACTCCGGGCGTGTGCAGGCGGTACAGGCCGAGCAACGTGATCAAATCGAAATGTGGTTCGGCATGATTGTTGGCGGAGACTGGCGATCCCATGTGAACGACTCCTTCGATGAGTTCGGCTTTCTTCAATTCCGGCATGGCTTCATAACGCCGCTCGAATTCCGTGCGAGTCAACCGGTCGCCAGCTTGCAGCGGCGGGACATCAAGGAAAGGAATCTTCTGCGGATCGAGTCGCGGCAAGGGCGTGGCCAAAGTGGTCATGACGGGCTCTCCTGAAATGGGACGGACAGCAAGATACCACTGAGTTCCGAAATCTGCATGTTGATTGTGGCAGGGCTCCACTTTTCCTGACACGACCTATTTCTCAGACAGAACTTCCTGATAGACCTTAACCGTCGCCCGCACCATCCGGTCCACGCTGAAATCGCGTTGCACCATCTGCCGCGCGTTGTCAGCAATCAAACGGGCTCGGAACGGATCGCGCAGAAGTTCCAAAATGCGTTCCGCGAGCCGTCCACTATTCGACGGCGGAACGACCAAGCCGGTCTCGTTGTCCTTCACAACGGAATAAACCCCATCCACTCCCGTCGCGATGACCGGCCGGCCCAGCGACATCGCTTCGAGCATGATCGTGCCAAGTCCCTGCCGCAGCGACGGCAGACAAAACACATCCATCGCCGACAAGGAGGTGGTGAGATCGAGCACATTGGGGACGAACGTGACATGCTCGGCGATCCCCAGTTCACGAGACAGTCGGCGCAGGTTGCCTTCTTCGGGACCGGCACCGGCGATGACAAATTCGGCAGCCACTTGAGCGGCTAAAACCTTTTGAGCCGCTCCCAAAAAATAAGGCAGACCTTTGCTCGCTTCGAGCGGCCCCGCAGTTCCGACCACCGGCGTATGTCCGGAATCGAGTGCCGCGACTGACGGCTGCACTTCCACTTCCACACCGCTGGGAATCACGGTCACGAGATCCGCAGAGACCCTCGTTCGCTCCAACAATTCCGCTCGAACCGATTCGCTGACGGCAATGATGCGGCGACCCCAAGTGGATTGAAACGGCCAACTTTCGCGTGGCTGTAAGAAGTCATGCACCGTAACCACAAATGGACAACCCAGTCGTTTCGCCAACCAAGTTCCGAGCGGTAGCAGATGCCGTGACTGAATGTGGATCAGCGCCGGAGGGTCGGCCATGACATCTTTTCGCAGCCAATACCGAATGACGTGGCCCCATAATGGCGTCAGCAAGTGCGGGTATTCGAGGATCGGTAGGTCCGCCCGTTTTTCCAATTC
>JANNDA010000703.1:0-2793 GCA_031387195.1 Planctomyces sp.
GAGACAAGCTCGGTGGGGTTTGCGTCATTTTCAGAGATCTGGTCGGTCGCAGGCTGTGCTTATTAGTGTGGGCGATCGCGTTACTTGGATTTGGGTTCGCAGTCGTCAAAGAGAACCTTAACGAACCGGCAATTCCGTGGACTCGACAGGCTCGTGCTGATTGGAAGTCAGCGTGTGCTTGGATCTCGGCGAACACTCCGAGCGATTCGCTCTTCATGACGCCGATCGAGAGCGACTCGTTCAAGTGGTACGCGCAGCGGGCGGAGTGGGTGAACTTCAAAGATTGCCCGCAGGACGCGAGGGGAGTCGTTGAATGGAACGGGCGTTTGAAGTGGATTGATCGTTGGAGCAAAGCAGCGTTTGAGGATCAGCGTTACTCGACGGAAGAGCTGCAACATTTACGTCGGAAGACAATGGCTGAGTTTGCGATGGCTCGGAAGCGAGTCCCTTACGAGGCAGACTTGATTTACTCGAATGAGACCTTCAACGTGTTTCGCCTGCCGAATTTTTTTGAGTAGATTGCTGAGGAGTGCTGCATGAGAACCTTGTTGCTGATCGCAGTGACGCTGTTTGTGGTCGATGTTACGAACGCGGATGAGCGTGCCGTGTTGAAAGGGGAACTCGGTTCGGACGTGGTCACCACCGTGCCAACTCCGGAGCGAAAGGGCGAAGACTGGCCCTGCTTCTTGGGACCGCGAGGCACGGGTGAATGCACGGAGACCAACTGGTTGAAGAAGTGGCCGGACGAGGGACCGGCGATCGCGTGGCAGAAGCGGATTGGAACCGGTTACAGCGCGCCGTCAGTCATGGGCAATCGGCTGGTCGTGCATCATCGGCCTCGTGATGAAGACATCATCGACTGCTTGCGAGCGGATAACGGCGAGCCGCTGTGGCGGTTCACGTATCCGACCGAGTATCAAGATCGCTACGGCTACAACAACGGGCCGCGGTGTACTCCGCTGCTGACCAAGAACCGAGTCTTCACGTTGAATGCTGAAGGAAAACTGTTTTGCCTCGATCTGGTTTCGGGCAAACAGGTCTGGGCACGTGATTGCTCGAAAGACTTTCGCATTCCGGATGACGAGAACTTTTTCGGAGTCGGCTGCACGCCGATCCTCGAAGGAAATCTGTTGATTGTGTTTGTCGGCGGTCAACCGAATTCGGGTGTCGTGGCGTTCAACTCGGAGAACGGTGACATCGTTTGGCAGAACGTCGGCAAGGCGACATGGGACGGCGTCGAGATGGGTGACTCCGGCAAAGCGAAGTATCGTTGGACGGGCAAAGAGTCGATCTACAGTTACTCGACTCCGCTGGCGGCGACGATTCACGGACGGCGACAGGTTCTGTGCTTCTTGCGTCACGGGCTTGTGTCGCTTGATCCGAAAGATGGGGCCGTCAATTTCAAATACTGGTTTCGCCCACGCGTGAGGGATTCGGTGAACGCGGCTCGGCCGGTCGTCATCGGCGACAAGATTTTTCTTTCGGCCGCGTATGAGTTGGGCTCGGTGTTGTTGCAAGTTCAACCGTCAGGCAAAGAGGTCAAAGTCCTCTGGAAGGAGGGCGACAACATGCTGACTCACTGGTCCACAACGATGCACATCGACGGCTATTTGTACGGCTTCAGCGGCCGACACGAATACGAAGGGGAGCTGCGTTGCCTGGACCTGGAAACGGGGAGCGTGCGTTGGAAGACACCGGACTTTGAAAAGAACTCGGCGAAGATCGTTCGCAGTCCGATCACCGGCGAATTCAAAGACTCCGAAGGCAAGGTGATCTTTGGCAGAGGCTCGAAGATTCAGTTGGGTGACCGGTTTCTGGTGCTCGGCGAATGGGGGACGCTGGCGCTCGTCAAAATCCGTCCCGATAAGTTCGAGGAACTCGGTCGGCGATCTGTCCCCGGCATCAAATACCCCGCGTGGGCCGCGCCGGTGTTGTCTCGCGGGCGCGTTTACCTGCGAAGCGAGACACACTTGGTTTGTCTCGATCTCGCCGAGCAGACCGACTCGAAGTGAGCAACCGTGCTATCGCTGCAATGCGAAACATCCGCAAAGGTCCGCTGACCGGATAGGTGGCACTGTTTACCTGACCGACACCGCTTGTCTGCGTGGCGAGCAAGCGTGGCAAATTCGCCACTTCGCCCAATCTTCCGCAAGTCCACGAGACATACTTGGCCGGACGATCGGAAGGGAATCGCTGGGATGGCGATAGTTCGGTCGTAAATCCCTGTGCGGGCAAATCTGAGATCGCTCGCGAGCACCGTTGTGTTGGTATGTCAGACGAAGAACTTTTGAATCACTTTGAAACGAGTGAAACGAAAGACGGGACTTCCGCAGGACTGATTGGCTGGCTGATGCAGCCGAATCTGTTATTGGCGTTGTCCTGTTTAGTCGCGGTCGCGGTGTTTCTTCCGAAGACCGCTCGATGGCTGCCGGACCTGCGACTGAGTTCGCAGTATCGTTTTGAGACTTCACAAATTGAGATCACTCGCCCACCGCATTGGGTGCCGCACGATGTGGTCGAACAAGTTGTGAAACGAGCCGGATTGCCTCTGGAAATGTCGCTGCTAGATGAAGACATCACGCAACGCATTGCCGCCGCGTTCGAGCGGCATCCGTGGATCAAAGGGAGCGTTCGCGTGCGGACATCGATCCCCGCGCGAGTCGAGGTTGATGTGGAATATCGCGAACCGGTGGCAATGGTCAGTGTCAGCAACGGCCCGAAGAGCGGACTGTTTCCAATCGACGCCGATGCCGTCGTGCTGCCGGGGGCTGATTTTCCGCCGGCTGAAATTGC
>JANNDA010000749.1:0-6013 GCA_031387195.1 Planctomyces sp.
TTCGATTCATGACCAGCGGCGCGAACGAGTTTCGTAAACAGCTCCGGTTCCGGCGGCCGATCAAGTGTCAGCGGCAGGACGCTGAGTTCACTGTCATGTGAGACGAATCGAGCCACTTTGTCCCTAGACGCGGGCACCCAATCAAACACAGTCGCGTTGTCTTCCAGATCCTGCAAATCAAAGTTCAACGGCATTCGCAATTTGCCATCCACACTGATCAACGCGAACACGCCGCAACGCGGCCCGCTCGTCGCGATGCTGACTAATCGCCGAGCCGCTTGCTCGCTGAAGTTCGCCGGGAAATTAGCGACGACGAGAATGTGATACGGCTCAGCCACTTCACCGGCATGAACGTTGTATTCCTGGATCGAGCGGAATTCGTTGCGGAGATATTTTTGGAAGACATTCTCCATGTGCTCGGTCAGGTCGGCCAGACGCTGCTCGATCTGGCCCTGCTCAGTCCAAATGCGGCCGGTGATCATCAGCTCGTCGAAGTCCGCGAGGTGCATGAATGCCGCGAAGTTATCGCCAAGCCCCACGGGATCGAGGATCGTGAATCGCACCTTGCCGCCGGGGACCGTCGTCAGCAATCGCAGCATCGTGTTTTGCAACACCTCGACCGCCGCCGAGCGACCTTCGTCTGCGACCTTCAACAACAGCGACGGTCGCTCCGGAAACGGCAAACAAGCCGGCAGCGTGAACGACGTCTGTGCCGGGACCAACTGCGGTTCGAGTGGAATACCATTCGGAATCATCGCGAGGTCAATCGCGAAATCGCCCAATCGAATCGCTGGCGGAATCTGCGTCGGCAACTTGAGCGGCGCACTGCCGAGCGTCTGCCAATCTCGAAACCATTCGTCACAGCGTTGATTCGCACTCTCCGCATCCGCCACCAAAAGCTGCCAGCCCTCCAACCATCGAGCGGCCATGTCCAGCCACGACTTTTGAAACCGCTCGGTGCAGGCCGCAACATCCGCGACATGTTGCTCACTCTGTTTGCCGAGTTCCCAGTCGCATCGCGCTTTGAGTTTCTCTAAGCGTTGCGGATATTCGGTTTCCGCCCGCTGCATGCTTTGATCGCGTTGCAACGTGATCGCCGCGAGCAAAGTCGGATACTTTTGATGAGCCTCTGCAAACTCCGTCTGTCGGCGTTCTTCGACGCCCGTCAGTGTCGTCGCCAAAACGTCATCCGCTTTTTTTACCCCAGCCTCACGCTTTTGCGTGACCACCCTTTGCCAGTCGAGGAAAACGTCCTCTTTCTGTTTGAGCTCGACATCGGTCAGCTTTTGCCAGCGTTGTCGGGCTCGTTGCGCGGTGACGTAGCGTTCAAAGAGCGGTTCATAAATGGCGATCGACTGACCGCGCCCGATGCTCAGCAACACCCACAGGGTGATCGCGATCGGAAACAACAGCACCACACCGCTGAAGACCAGCCATTCCACGCGATCAAGCTTGGTGTCCATCGGCAACACGGCCGGATCGATCAACGACATGATGCCGAAAAAAACTGACCAGGCGGCAAAAACCAATCCGTGCGGACGCCAGCCTGAGAACAATGCCGGGATACGCAGCTTCTGCAAGGCGACCAACTGTGTCCGCAGTCCTTCGCACGCCTCGCGAAACTGTGTTAATGCGGCATCGAGATCATTCGAGGTCGGCTTTTCCGGTTTGGGCGGATCAACTTCCAAACCTTGTCGCCGTTTGAGCATCGTTAGGTCAGCGGATCGTTTTTGTGATTCGAGTTCATCAGCCTCAAACTTCAATTGCTCGCGCGTCTTTTCCAAGTTCGTGCGGAAGATGTCGTACTGCTGCTTTGGGCTCCCTTCCGCCTCTTCATCGAAGTACGAGACCACGACCCACTGATCTTCTTCGTGCTTTCGTTTCGCTGCGGCGACTTCGTCCTCGGCACGCTGCCGCAGATCCGACAGGACTTCCTGGAACTCCTCGGTCGCGGCTGAGTGATCTTCGCTGAAGATTGTGCCCGCTTCGATCACGACCTTGTCGAACTCTGCCTGCAGAACCGTGCGATCACGCTCGTAGGTTTCCGCCCGATCGAGTTGGTCGTGTTCAAAAATACGTTCGATCGTGGCGGACTCGATGCGATGTTGCTCCGCGGAATCTCGTTCCGTCCGCAGGCGAATCTCGACGAGTTCCTGCAAGCGCCGCCACCAGCCTCGCTGAAACTCGGTCGTCAATGAATTGGCGGCATCATCGCCGGAATGGACGACAGGGCTTGCGTCAGACGTGCTCATAATTTCGGTGCCGTATCCTCGAAGTGATTCGTCGCGAGCATATCGGCGGCAGAAGTAGCGTGCCACTTGTTGCGACGCACCGCACGACGATGTCAGAACGGAACCACCGCCCAAATTTCAACAGTTCCGAGGCTCACCCGAAGCGGGATTGAACGGTCGGCAATTCGTGCCGATCGACGTTCCCCCCGGCGTTCTCCAGCTTTCCCAATTATGGTCCAGTTTCCCCGAAACAATCCGCATAACCGGAAACTCTTCCCAAAGCTGTAGCGATTGTTCCGCCGATACCTACTGCGAGGTTTGGCGATCTAGCTTCGTTTTTAAGGGCGTTTCCAATGCCATTGCGATCTTCCAAGCGACCGTCGATGTGGGCCACTTTGGTGCTCACGAGTGGATTATTCGTCGGTTGCTCAACGTCTGAGAAAAAGCTGAGTTACGTCGGTGAGACGGAGCTCCAGCATTACAAAGATGTCGTCATGTCCGTCGATTATCCGGCCGTCAATGAAGAGACGCCGGACGAAGTCAGCTTCACCGACGAACCGCGACGCATCCGCAATCCACGCAAGGACGAGATCTGGAATATCAGTCTCGAAGAGGCGATACACACGGCACTGGGCAACAACGAAATCATTCGTGACAACGGCCAGTTCCTATCACCGGGCAATCGTTTGCTGAGCAACCCTGACTTTGTGCAGTCGATTTACGACCCGGCGTTGCAAGACACCAGCACGTTGTTCGGACAGAACGGCCCTGAAGCGGCGTTGTCAGAGTTCGACGCGACCTTCACCACCAACATGCTGTGGGGCCGCAGCGAGCAACTCTCGGAAACGAGCAGCTTCAACAGCATTCGACAAGGCGACCAACAAGTCTCCGAGTCCGGCGACTTCCGAGCGGGTCTCTCCAAGATTTTTGGCGAAGGTTCACAAGTCTCGGTCAGTCACAACGTGCTGTATCAGGGCTTCAATCACGGTTCTGGTTCAGGACTGGATCGAGTGTTCAACTCGGTCTACACGAACAATCCGAGTGCGACTCAGAATGCCGGTCTGGCTGGCATCGAATTCGATTTCACCAAGCCCTTGTGGGCAGGGAGCGGAGTCGCTTTCACTCGCATCGCCGGTCCGATCAGTCGCCGTCCGACGTTGCAAAACGTACCGCAGGTCAATCAGGGCGTGGTCATTTCACGCATCCGAACCGATCTGGCGATTGCCGACTTCGAGCAAGCGATCATCGGTCTGACCAAAGATGTGGAAGACGTGTATTGGGAGCTGTATCTGGCCTACCGCCGGTACGACTCGGAAATCGTCGCTCGCAACAGCTCGCTCCGCACGTGGCGCGAGGTCAAGAACAAATACGACAAGGGGCTCGAAGGAGGCGGTGCGGCGGAAGAAGCTCAAGCTCGCGATAGTTACTTTGAAATCCGAGCCAGAACGGAAGACGCGCAGGCCAACCTCTACAACTCAGAAGGCCGCTTGCGACGCTTGCTGGGCCTGCCGGTCAACGATGGTCGCATCATTCGTCCGGCCGATGAGCCCACAACGGCTGAATTCCTCCCCGATTGGCGCAGCAGCTTGGTGGAAGCACTCTGCCGACGAGTCGAATTGCGCAAGCAGAAGTGGAACATCCAAAGCCTGGAGTTCCAGGTGGAAGCCGCCAGAAGCCTGACGAATCCTCGACTCGACTTCGTGTCGCGTTATCAGATGAACGGCATGGGCGACAAATTGTTCGGTGACAGTCCCGTGGCGAGTACTCCGGTCAAAGGAAGCTTCTACGAGAACTTGCTGAACGGCAGACAAGAAGGCTGGGGCTTGGGCTTCCAGTTCAGCATGCCGCTGGGTTTCCGAGCCGCTCATTCACAGGTCCGCAACTTGGAACTCAAACTCGCGAAGGCCAAGGCCGCGTTGGGTGTTCAAGAACATGAAATCAGCCATGAATTGGCGAACGCGTTCCGTCAATTGGATACGTCATTTCAAACAGCTCAAACCAACTTCAATCGCCGTCGTGCGGCGGAACGACGTCTGCAAGCCTACCGTGCGCAGTACGATGCAGGCCGAGCCAATGTCGATCTGTTGTTGCGATCGCAGATCAGTTTGGCGCAGGCCGAACAGTCGTATTATCAAAGTTTGGTCGGTTACAACCGAGCGATCACCGAGTTGAAGTACCGCAAGGGAACTCTGCTGCAAGACGATCAGGTTTATCTCAGCGAAAGCCTGTCGCACCCAGAGTCGTATGCTCAAGCGTTGCGACGAGCCTGGTCTCGCAGCCATGCGTTCGATGCACCGCATCTCAAGACTCAGCCGGGCGAGTTTGTGTCCGACGGCCCGGACCCGGTGGAAATGGGAACGGCCACCTACACGAATCCCAACGGAGACGCACCGGCGACTCCACCGGCACCGGTTCCAGCCGCAGACGCCGCTCCGCAACAGCCGGGGAAGATCGTCCCAGTTCCGCCGCAAGCGTTGCGAGCCATGCCGGAAGACGAAGCACTCCCCACATCCGGCGGGTCCATCGAAGGTCTGTCGGCAGACGATGAGGAAGACACTGTCCAACAAGTGGACTTTGTCGCCGAACCGCCGCAGGTAAAACGCTCAAAGCTGGCCCAGCCAAAGAAAAAGACACTTGATCTCGGCGATGATTCGCCGGACACGGAATTTCAACGACCAGTTCCCTCACAACCACGCCAACCGATTATGGATGACGAAGACGACGATCAGGGCGACGAGAGTGAAGACGATGATTCCTGGAAGCTGCCGCTTCGCAAAAAATAATCCAGCTCTTGGCGACACTGAGCAGTCTCAGTCGATGACCGGTAATCGCATCAGCCTTCGGGTTGATCAATGAGTCGCCTCACTTGGGTTCGCTTCGGGACACCCAGGTGAGGTGACGTTGCTTTGCTGAGGCTTCACCACCAGTAACCCGAAGCGTCAGCGAGGGCGAACGCTTCAAGCCGTGCCGGATGCGCAGTCTCGCGAAGCATCCGCCCTCGCTCACGCGTCGGGTTACTGAGTTGCCTCAGCCCGCTCGCCTGAGCGTCTCAAACGCGTTCCAATTTCCAATGATGCTTGGTCGGCTTCGCCAGTTCATAGACCTCCGCTTGCTTGGCCTTGATTTGGTCAATGCGCTTGTTGAGTTCAGCCGGCTTTCGCTCGGCCACGACATCCGCCAGCCAATCGGGCGCGTTGAACATCACCACGCCACGGAAGCGTTGATGCACGAGGCCATTCTTGGCGTTGATCGCGTCGAAGACCTTCTGAGCCTGCGCGTGAATCGGGCCAGAGGTCACATTGCCGACGTTCACTCCGGATTCCAGTTGCTGTGACGAGTACTTCGCCACTTCGGTGCCGTCGATCAGCAGCTTGTAATTTCCCTCGGCCAAACCGTTCACTTTCAGGCCGTACCAATTGAGATCTTTCAGATCGTTGAGATACGGCAGCAGCGTGACCCAATCTTTCTGCACCGGAATCGGCAGCGCTTCGTCGAGCCGATCGAAACTCACCTCATCAACGGCCAGCTCCGATCCGGAGACCGTACAGCCTTGGGCCTTCACTTCTTTCATGGCCACGTCGATCGACAAATCGCTGACCATCGCCGGAGCTTTCAGCCCCGTGAGAATCGCATGAGCCATCATCAGGCCACCGTTGGGTGACGTGTGAAATCCGTCACCGAACGGGATCACAGTTTTCGCGTCGTCACGTTCCATGCGTTCGAGTTCACTGCGAGTGATCGCATATTGATCGACGAAGCTCGCACCGTGCTTCGCGGCCAAA
>JANNDA010000825.1:0-6096 GCA_031387195.1 Planctomyces sp.
CATGCAACTCCCTGCCGTTTGCGGAGTTGAGCAGCATCGTGCGACCCGATGCGAGCCAGAACGAAAATGGGACCGCTGGGATTCGAACCCAGAACCAAAGGATTATGAGTCCTCTGCTCTAACCATTGAGCTACGGTCCCAAATTGGCTTTCGTCGCAATGATGCTCGGAACGGAGGCCGACCTCGGAACGCGGCAGTATTTGGATCAACGCGGCGATCTGCAAGCCGGGCACGTGTCATGACTGACTGAATCTCGCTTGGTTGCGGAGTACGCTGAGTCAGCTTAGGTTGCTTTCGACAATCACGTCTTGCGCCGCTCAACAGGAACACTTCATGAGTTATCTCGATCCGCCACGCCTTACGTTCGTGGGCCAGTTCTTCGCCAACGTGCCGACGCTGAACAATTTTCCGGCGTACTTCAATCCTGACTATCCCTACTTCGGCGGAGATCCTGGGGACTGGAACGACAATGGCGACTGCTCGCTTCAGTTTCGCAAGGGCAAGGTGCGCGGAGTCACGGATCAGAACGGAGCGAACTCGACCGACGCCAGCGTTGATCCGGTAATCGGGGCCGCGGTGACCACGGATCAGATGGGACCGAACGCCATTCCTGGAACGCTCGGCGTCGGCAAGATTGTGGACTTGGATGTTGATCAGCGGCGAGTGACTCAGTTGCACGGCGTGCAGATTTCGATCGTCCTGGCGGAGGATGTCTGGGTCAGTGGTCTGCTTCAGACCTGCAACATGCGCGACTTGTGGGGACAGTCCAGCGCCGTCTTCCAGTCGGTGTTGAGCGAGCTTCAATGGACGGGCGATGTCGCTCGTTCGGCCGCTCTGACGCAACTGCGATCGATCGCCGGTAACAACGGCAATCAACTTTCCATCAAAATGATCTTCGATAATTTTTCGCTCAATCCTGCTGATCCCACCGAGAATTTGGTGGGCCGAGTGGTGGGGGTGATCGGACCGTATCGCCTCGGCGAACCGCGGCAGTTCGTGGCTGAGCGGCGATTGATCAAGACCTTTGCCTCGCCGCCATCGTTGCCGACTTTCACGCCACCGCAACCTCCGCCCCCCGCACCGGCAGTCCCGCCGGCGCAGGTTGATGGGACCATGTTTTGGCCCGCACCGTGTCGAGTGGATCGGCTGCGCAAAAAGTTGATTGTCGATCTCGGCAACTCGGTCCAGTTCGCAGCGGACAAGGGCGAGGCGGTCGTCGGCACGATGTGGGCCGCAATCATGCCATCCGAGGCTGAGTATCAGACCGGTCTGTTGCAACCAAAACTGCTCAGTCCGCCCATCGACACGAGCCTGCATAGTTACGAGACAACCGGGCGCATCGGTGAAATGGATTTGAGTGACGAGGATCTCGCGAGGCTAACAGACCATCGACTTTGCGTGCTTGGACCAGACGCGCCGATTGACGCCAGTCATCCCAATGCACCCTCTGCTCCGCCTCAGAATCCTTGGCCGGTATTGGCGGAGGAGCGTGACGCGCGATTCGTCGATCTGGATAACTGGGTCTTGCGGCTCAATCCCGGTGAGTCGGGTTCGGTCGAGTTGTACGCGCGACGGTATGGCCGGCCGCTCGCTAACCAGCGGTTGATGTTCTCTCCGATCGATCACCCTTGGACGTGGGTGACGATCAATCAACCGCTCAATGTGCTTGATCAATCATTTCCACTCTTTGTGACGACCGACCCAAACGGCAAGGCAGTGATCACCATCACCGTGCGACCGGGTCCAATTCAAGGTTTGCCACCAGCACGCATTCCTGTCTTCAGCCAGGTCTATCAGCTTGGTGACGTGAGCGGCTGGCAGGCTTGGGGCCAAGTTGGGCCACCGATTCCCCCTTTCATGCTGGCATCGAGCGATCCTCCGGTGGACTTCAAGGCGGCGATTTTGAGCGTGCTGGTCTTCAACGAAGGGCTCCCGATTCCGAACCCGACGTGGGACGACGTGAGGCCGATGTTCTCGCATTACGCGCGGATGTTTCCGGCGATGAAAGAAATGATTGACCTGTCGAACGAGCAGATGGTGCGAGCTTTCGCGGCGAGAATCTATGACGTGCTGAAACGACCGCTGAGCGATCCGTACCACATGCCGGCGACACGCGACTTGTCCGCCTACCATCGTCGGCTGATGCTCGATTACTTACGACAGTTGCCAGGCGGAGCCACGCCATCGCCAACAACGCCCGTTTTGGCGTGACGGATTAATACATCAAGGAAGATTCCTCGCGCAGGGCAACATGACACAAGCCCCACCGAGCTTGCCTCAGTGGTTCCAGGCTTTGCACTACGAATTCTGTTCACTCAAGCACTTTACCGCCGTAGTGCAAAGGCCCGTTTCCACCGAGGCAAGCTCGGTGGGGGTTGTTCCATTCTTAGCCGCGATTCAAAAACACGGAATAATATTCCAGCGAACCCGATCACTTTTCCCATTGAGACAGCCACCAATGACAAACTCATTCCAATCGCGGCATCGTTGGTTCTTGCTCACACTTTCGCTCGCTCTGCTGACGAGCGGATGTAAGCCTCCGCCGACACCGCCGAAGCCGACCCCAATCGAAGTGACGCCAAAGCCCGTTGCTGACGAAGCGACACCGCCGAGTTCTGACGAAACACAGCCGCCGGACATCAGTGCTTCAACCTTGCCGTTCTCCGTCGAGCTTCAAGCGCCGTTCACGTTTGACGGAGTGCCGGCGTTGCATTCCTACGCCTACGCTCAGGCGGATGTGGAGGGGACGAAAATACTGCTCGTGACTGGTCGTAAAAGTGGGCTGCACGGCTTTGAAGCACCCACGCCCGCCAATCCGGCCGACAGTTTTCCGCGACAGGATGCGAATGACCGCATTTGGGTCATCGATCCTCAAAACCAGAAAGTCTGGTCACTCGAAATCTCTGCGCTCGCGACAATGGACCCGCCATTGCCAGCGACGATCGACACGTATCAATGGCAATCGAGTAACGCTTTGACGTGCCAGCTCGGTGACAAGCTCTACATTGTCGGCGGCTACGGCTTCTCGCCGAAAGCACAGACGACGGGAAAGAACATCACTTTCGGCGCGTTGACCGTGATGAACGTCACGGACGTCATCAAAGCGGTGATGGCTCAGCAGTCGATCGCACCGTATGTCAGCCAAGTTGCAGACCCGCGACTGAAAGTGACCGGCGGCGATTTGCTGCCGTACTTCGGTTCGCTGCCTATGGACAGCGCAGCGGCAGACTCCACAACGGACACCGCAGCTCCGGCCCCCAGTCAGCAGTTCTGCGCGGTGTTCGGTCAATCGTTCGATGGGCTGTATTCCGTCAGTGTCGCCGGAACGGGCACTCTGTTTCGGCAGACTTACACCGAGCAGTTCCGAGTCTTCAGCGTCAATGCACCCGCGAACGCCACCGAGTCGTTGAGCATCTCCAACTACAACGCCTATCCCACGACGTTCCTGGGCAGCCTCACGCCACTGGAGTTCGATGGCTATCCGTGGGCCGAGTACATCCAAGTCCGACCGTATCATCGCCGTGATTTGAATGTCGTGGCGGCACTGTCACCGACAGGCCAGCGGCGGATCGGTGTCTACGGCGGTGTGTTTCGCCCCGGTCGGTTTGATGCCTATTTGGAACCGATCTACATCGACCAAGTCATCAGTCAGAACTACACACGCGAAGGTGTCCCCAACTCGTACCAATCCTTCACACCCGGAGTGGATCACAAGTTTCAACAACTGCTGAACCACTACAAGTGCGCCAGCCTGCCGGTCTACGATCCGGCCAGCGGTCAGATGACAACGGTCTTCTTCGGTGGGATCAGCAACTACCGCTACGACGCCGCGACCAATCAGTTGATCAAAGACCCAATCAAACGGGCTCCCAGCGGCCGCCCCATCGTGGACGGTGTGCCGTTCGACAGGACGGTTTCAAGCCTTGTCGTCCGTAAAGACAGTACGTCGGCAGGTTACGTTCTACCGATCTCCATGCCCGGTTTTTTGGGAACTGAAGCCGAGTTGTTGATTGACCCCAGCATCCCGCAAGACGAGAACGGCGTGATCCGTTTGGACAAGCTCACCGGCCCGACCAAGATCGGCTACATCTACGGTGGCATCCAGGCGTTTGGACCATACACCGGCGAATACGAGCAGAACGCCGACAAGCCGGGTCCATCTTCGGTGGCCTACAACCAGTTCATCCCGGTCGTCATCACGCCCGGAAATTGGAAGGTCGCCGCCATGCCGCCGAAGCCGGCTGAGGCCCCATGAACATTCAAGGCGATCGCAATAACTTCCCGATGTCACGTTAGCACGACGCGCAAGCGAGTGGTTCCTGCAATGACTGTGGTTCCTGCAATGACTGTGGTTCCTGCAATGACTGTGGTTCCTGCAATGACCACTCGCTTGCGCGTCGTGCTAGTTTCCCCATGCACCGGGAAGTTATTGCGATCCCGTTCCTGACATCGCTTGCCAGTGAGGTAGCGGATCGAGCGGATACGTCGGACGTGGGATGCGTTTCCAATCGAACGCGGTCAGATCGGATTGAGTCGTGCCGGGCGAATCGACTCGAATCAGCCCGCTACGCCAGCGACTGAAGAATTGAAAATTGCTGGCCGTCTTAACAACCACCATCTTCGCGTCGGCGATATCCAAGCCGAGGTGTTGGTAAAGCACCGGATGGTTGATCGCGAAGCTACGGTGATCCAGCAAAGCGATTCGAATCGAGCCAACATCCAACAGCGCGGTCTTTCGCAGATCACAAACTCCCCGGTCACGCAGATCGACCGTGAAGCCGTCTGACACAGCGGCAACAGTTGCGGTGACTCGCACCGGCTTGCTGAAAACGCAATCAACCTTACCTCCGAGATTGACGGTGATCTTCGCACCGACACCGGCTTCGATCGCCGCATGCAAGGCTTCCGGATCGACCATTGGCACGAAGGCAATGCTGGAGATGTTTTGTTCGAGCATCGCTTTGAGCAGACACGTGCTGTCACCTGGAGCTCCGCCGTAAACCGAATCACCGGTATCCGACAGAATGATCAATCCGCTCTCTGCCGCATCCGCTTGCCGGACCGCGTCAGTCGGGGCAACTCGTTGCGACATCCAAAACTGATCGCGCAAGCTCCACGCTTTGTTCGCCATCTCTGCCGCGAGCGACTGAGCCAACTGCGGATCGTTGTCCGTGTGAACGACAACCGCCCAACCACCCTCGGCCACGTCCAACCACGGCTGCATCGGAGCGGGAGAGACATCGAGCACTCCGCTACGAAGTTCCATCTGTCGCGCCCAATCAAACCACTCTTTCATCGGACCTTCCGACGTCAGGAACTGATCCTGCGGAGTAATCATCGGGATCTTCTGCCACCGCATGGTCGGTCGAATCTCACCGCGTAACATCCGAAAAAGAATCAGCCCCGCTTTGCGACCGGTGGCCGGTGGGTCGTGCGGTTGAGTTTCATGTCCGATCAACGCACTCGAACAATCGACCATCCGCTGAGTGATGTTGGCATGATGATCGAACGCCACGACAACGGGAATGTCGTCGCCAACAACTTCACGAACCGCATGCAGCACGTGTCCTTCAACATCGTCTTCCTGCTCCGACGCAGCAGCACCATGCAACGACAGAAAGACTGCATCCAACGGCAACGATTGTTTGAGTCCGTCGATTAAACGCGCGGTCAGAAAATCGAGCGTCTCCGCCGTGATCGTTCCACCGGCTCCGCCCCACGCTCGAATGATCGGCAACAGAGTGACCGGTTCACGCTGCTCGGCGGCAACCTTCAGGAATCCACCGATCGGCCCGACGCCGCGCATTCGCTCAATGATCTCGTCGCCGAAATAAAGACCAGTCTCTTCAAAGTCAGAGCGGTCGGCAGTCATCGGACTAAATGAGTCGGTTTCTTGGGCCACTTCGGCGATGGCAATTCGCATGAATGAATCCTCGTTGAATAATTTTGTAGGACACAGGTGAGCGGGGCGGCGTCAGTCTGGCCTGATGAAAACTCCGAAAGTTGGGCAGAGGTGATTGAATCAAAACCGTTGCGTCAGGAGTTTCATCCGTGCTCCGGCTTTGCCATCCGTGCGATTAAAAATTCATTGAATCG
>JANNDA010000873.1:0-3068 GCA_031387195.1 Planctomyces sp.
CCAGGAGCTTGCGAGCTCGATCGACATCGTCTGGCCTCGTCCCACTCCCCGCTAAAAGAGGAATCAACACGTTTTCTAAAACCGTGCATTGTGGGAGCAGGTGATGTTCTTGAAAGACGAAGCCGACCTGTCGCTGCCGAATTTCGGCCAACTCCGTTTCGGACAGGCCACTCAGATTGCGGCCTTGGAGTTCAATCTGACCGGCGGTCGGCTGTTCCATGGCTCCCAGCACAAACAGCAGCGAACTCTTACCGGAACCAGATGGGCCGGTCACGGCAAGTGCTTCGCCGCGATCGAGCGTCAAGTTGACGCACTTCAAAACAGCCAACGTCCCCGCAGAAGTCACGAAGGTTTTGGCAAGGTCGCGAACTGCAAGTGTCACTGATGGTTGAGTCATGTTGTTGTTGAAGTCCGACGAGTTCAGCCGCAAAAAAGAACAAGACCGGAGTCGCTCAAGCGACTCCGGTCTTGTCAGATGTCAACAAGTTTCGGTCACGCTGTCGAGGATCACTCGAAGGAGATCACCATCCAACCGCCCGCTGCTTTGATCGAAGTCATACCGACCGGGACTGGCGTTTGCAGCCCCTTGTTGATCGTGACAAAGCGATCGAATTTCCGAGTCGGCAGGGCGTTTTGAATCTTCGTCCGTACCACGCCGGAGCGAGCGATCTGAAGCGTCGGATTCTTGGGGGCTTCCACTGGCGAGACTCCGACATTTTCACTTTCAATCACGAGGTCCTTGTCAGCGATCTTGAAAGTCAAAGGGACGGTAATCTCTTGCGTGGGGATATCCTCTTCCCCGTCCTTCTGCTTCAAGCCCGCATGAATGACGAGCGTCAATTGTCCGTGATCCACGCGAAACTGAATGGGATTGTGTGCCGCGAAGATAAACGTTGCCGGATCGCTCGATGGCGGCGCGCCGTCAGCAATCTTTTTCGCCGCATTCAATGGACGACCCAAAAGCTCCTCGAATGATTTTTCCAACTCGGCCTTCAGTTCCGCTTCGCTGAGAGTGCGACCGCCCAACTTCAGCCGGTCGATGCTGTTGTTAAACAGTGATTCGTGCATGGCAACGACGAAACCAGTTGCCGGAACTCCTGTAAAAGGTCCGTCGCCACCGGCCAGTTCGTGGCTCGCCATCAGCCGCAGATTGGCGCGCATTTCGTCTTCTGACGAGCGGTAGCTGGTGGCAGATGGCCACAGATCCTTTTTCTTGAGCCGGGCGTTGACGCCCGCATCAAGATCCTGGTTCATCGTTGCGATCTTCTTATCGACCTCCTGAGAAAACTCAGGCAGTACACGACTGGAGACTCGTTGGGCAGCAATCGCTTCTGCTTGTCCACGGCGATTCTCAACTTCACCCCTGGCGATCGAATCCGCGATGCCTCCGAAGAGCGGAATACCACTGGCCCGAGTCGAAACTCCAGTCGTGGTGTTGTTGGCTGAGACAGTGATATCTGACTTTCCGGGAATGAACTTGTTGCCGTCAAAAGTCACCGGCTTCCACGCTTGGAACTGGTGATATCCGGAAGTGAAGACCGTCGCTTGGTCGGTCACACCAGAGGTGTTGGATTGCGAGACACCGTTCAACGTAATGTTGAACAGGACGCCGTTGTTGTTGGGCTTCAGATCGACACCCGCTGTTGCGGTCGTTGTCTGCTGGCCATTGACGTTGGCACCCAGAATGTTGTCGTGAACGGCACCTTTGTTAGTCTGGGTGTGGTTCGCGACGCGCGACAAGAATTTCTCGCTCACGACAACACGCAGGTTGAAGTTGAAGTAGTGTGTCGCCATTGCCGCAGCGATGCGATCTCCGCCATCGGAAGATGCCTTGCGAACTGCATCGAACGCTTTGCGAACTGCGCCGGCATCAACGGTCGAGCGAGATTCTTCAAAACTCTCCACCGAACTCACCAGATTCGTCAGTTCTGCGCGAAGTTTTTCGGCGTCAATCGGCTGATCAACTGCCGCAGTGACTTTGACAAAATCATTGACCGCTTGTCGCAACGCCACGAAGCGTGAACCTTCGAGGAAGTTTCGGATTTCTGGTGACGTGGTTGCGGTGGGTGACAACTTGCTTTGCACTGCTGTCAGCACGGGCAAAGCGTCTTTCCCAGCTTTCTTCTCGCTGACCAACGTGACGATCTCGGATGAGCGGACGTAGGACAACCACGCCGGACCATTTTTGACCGTCTTCAATTCCGCTTCGAGGTCTTGCAACGATTTGGAGAGGTCCGCTCGTGCGACGTCCAATCGAGCAGTCGCCGCCTTTTGCGGATCAAGTGCGAGCGTATCCAAAACTGCTTCCGCCACAGCGACTCGGCGACCAAGCGCCGCATGCAGACTGAACAGTGTCTCGTGAATGCTGCGATAGCGAACGTCTTTTAATGACGCCTCCATCGTGGCCAGCTTTTTCTTGAGCACGTCCAACTGCTGACGTTGAGCCGCAACGTCAGACGTGCTGTCGGTATAGAACTTCGCAACGTCGGCGGAAGCCTGTGTGGCCCAATCCTTCCAATTTCCTTCGAGCGCGGCAAACGCTTCTTCACTCAAAGAATTCGGAACATCAGCCGGAAGAATGCCATGTAGTCCAGCAGGCGTCGCTGGCTTCGCATCATCGAATGCCCAGGAAGCGATAGTTGTTCCAAACGCGATCGTCGATGCACCGCAAAGTGCCAACCAGCGGCGACTGGATTTGTGATTTCCACCCAAAAAAACATTTTGCTCTGTCACTGCGTAAACTCCATTCAGAAAGTGGGGGGATACCGAATCTGTAGGGCGTTCCAACACCAGAACTGGCTGGAACCCAATCTGTATCGACTGCAACTCGTCGTCGTCCGGCGAGTTCTTCCTGTAGCGGCCCGTCGAATCGAACATAAACAAGAGGATCAAAAAGACCTCCGAGCGTTGCCGAACCAATGCGAATTCAAAGCGTTACGTCGCCACTGCATCCTTGGCCCACAACCTCCAGAGCTACTTAGTTTGCGCAGTCTAGTTGGCCTCTTTTAGTGGTGCAATCGCTACAGTCGGCATCCTTGGGAGTTTGCGCAGTTCGGCTTCGAGGTCCA
>JANNDA010000893.1:0-1830 GCA_031387195.1 Planctomyces sp.
CTTGAACCCCTGACCTCTTGCATGCCATGCAAGCGCTCTCCCAACTGAGCTAATCCCCCTGAGGTGAACCCGCCAAATTCGGTGCGAACACTTTGGGAGGGTTCGGAGCGAACTCTGGTCATCACGGTTGGCCTGCATGTATTCGGCAGGACGATCCGAAAACCTGATTCGACTTGCTGGAAACTCCAGCAACTCAAAGCGGGCGGAACATTAGCGGCTTGATTTGAAAGGTGTCAAGGAGCGCGATTTCACGTGGTGTGGCTGACATTCAAGATCTAGGAAGCCTTGGGACTAAAGGCATCAACCGCTTGCTGTTTGACCGCTCGGAGGTCGAGCTTGCCGGTGCCGAGGAGCGGAATTGTTTCGACCTCGAGGAAGCTGTCGGCGGAGGGAATCCAGAGGTTGGGGAATTCTCGAGTACCGAGATCTTTCAGGATTTCACTCACCGGCTTGGCCAACTTTTTGTGGATGACGATGAGTCGTTCGCCTTTTTTGGAGTCAGCAACCGACGTCACGGCGAGCTTGATGTCGGTATCGTCGCTGCTGGGGTCCTCAATGATCTTGAGCAGTTCTTCTTCGATGCGGATGTGCGGAACCATCTCGCCGCCGATCTTCGAGAAGCGGCTGAGGCGGCCAGTGATTTTGATGAAGCCCTCGTCGTCGATTTCAGCGATGTCGCCCGTGTTGTACCAGCCGTCGTGAATCACACCGGCGGTTTTCTCAGGCTGATTCAGGTATCCCTGCATGACGTTGGGACCGCTGATGATCAACAGGCCGGGCTTGTTGTTGCCGAGTTCAGCAAGCGTGTCGGGATCGACGACTTTTGCGCAGACGTTCGGGACAGCTCGACCGACAGTCCCCAACTTCGTGCCGATCTGAACCACATCTTTCGCGCGGTGGTCGGGAACATTGGCTGCCGCGAGTGGCGCGAGTTCGGTGCAACCGTAGCCCTCAGTTGGCGTGACGCCGAACTTGGCCAGGAATTCTTCGGCAAGCGATTCTGGGAGTTTCTCGGCACCGACAATCGCCAGATCGAGCGTTGCGAATTGTTCTTTCTCGCAGCGTTTGAGGTACGTTTTCAAGAACGTCGGCGTCGCGGCAACGATCGTGACTTTGTGCTTGTGCGACAGTTCGCCAACCGTGCGGGCGTCGAGCGGGTTGTAGTGGTACACACCTGCCGCATCGACATTGAGCGGCAGCCACATCATCAGCGTGTAGCCGAAGCTGTGAAAGAACGGCAGCACGCCGAGGACCACGTCATCGCGAGTGATCTGGAAGAGTTGATCGGCCGAGCTGATGTTCGACGCGATGTTGTGATGCGAGAGCATCACACCCTTCGGTTCGCCGGTTGAGCCGGACGTGAAGATGATCGTCATCAAGTCGGTCGGTTTGATGCGTGTCAGGCCGAGCCAACATTCCAGCAGCCACATCGGTGTCGCGTGCGCGGCGATGGCGGAAGTCACTTTGTCGAAGCCGCTGATCCGCTCCTTCAAGTCTTCCAGGAAGATGACTTCGGCGTTGAGTTCGATCGGTTTCTTTTCCAAAAACCTGCGGCTGGTGATGACATGCCGAATGCCGGATTGCTCGATGCAGTACCGCACATCTTTGTCGGAGAGCGTGTAATTCAAGTTGACGGCGACTCGGCCCGACACGGTCACGGCGGTGTTGGCCATCAGACCGCCGTTCGATGGCGGGAGCAGTATGCCAACGTTCTTTTCGTCCGACTTCAGCCAATGTCGTTCGAGTGTCTTCTTCACGCAGAGCGTTGCGATCAGCAGCTTGCCGCCGGTGAGTTCTTGGCCGGAGGAGTCGGCTATCTTTTTCTGGAAC
>JANNDA010000905.1:0-3553 GCA_031387195.1 Planctomyces sp.
GGCTGCGGCCTTCCAGCGTCACGAATTCGACTTCGAAGGCTTGGCCGTCACGGTAAACGTGAACCACCGCGCCCACATCGCCAGCTTCTAACCCTTCGGAGGCCACGGGTGTCTTGAGCACAACTCGATCATGTTCGTGAATCATTGCGTCCTCTCAGTCATCTTGTGGGTAAGCCGTGACCAGACGTGGCGTCGTCTGTCCGGCATCGACAATCCAGACGGTACGCACCAGCGGCACTTTGCCAAGCGGAGTCTCGATGCGACCATCGACAATGTATTTCTCGCCGTGAGGCGACGCCACACGGTTGTGAACTTCGGTCGTTTCGGCCAATCGGCGGAATGCTGTGGCGAGCGTTTGCCAATGGTCTGGTCGGAAGCCGTGCGACAAAAAGAACGGAGCCTTGCCGCCATTGTCCGGATGCGCGGGGTTGAGCAAGTAGTCGGCGACTTTGTCTTGCTCGACCACGGCGTTTTCAGCATTCGGAAGTTTCATCAGAGCAGCCCTCGATCAACGTCGCGGAAACGAGTGTAGCGGCGGATCGGCGTTGCCGTAGTGACTCGTCGAGATTTGCGCTCGTTGCTTGTGGCCGCTTGACCGCACGCTTACGGTGGCTGGCTCTTTCAGACGCGGCGATGGTGATGAACGCCGATTGCAGAGAGTCCCGTGAGTACACAACGTCAGTCGCGAGTGGGAGTGCGGCTCTTCCGTTTCAGAAGCGCCTCTGCGGCGCGTTGAACGCCCGCAGCGACGTTGGCCCAGCCATCATCCTGTGGTTTCCACTTGGGAATCGGTTTGCCAGATTTGGGCAGTCCGTTGAGGCTGCCGAGCAGCAGTTTTCCGGCGGGCAGCTCCTGCCAGCCGTGGGTCGTGCGGATGATGATCGGCAGCACGCAGACATCCGGTTTGGAATGTCACGGACTAATGCAGTCGGACGTGATGAGTGTTTCTGGCTTGGGATACGACGGCGGTATGCCGGGCGAGGTCACGGGCTCATCGCGAGTGAGGCGGTTGGCGACGGTGTGGTTGAGGTCAAGGAGTTGGGCCAGGAGGTCGGTCTTGGGGGAGAAGCCGTAGGCGGCGAGGACGGCGGCGTCGAGCGCGGCGTGAGCGTCTTTCAAGGGATTCGCGCCGGGCAACTCCAGCGTGCGATACACCGCGCGCAAGCCGCCGGTGATCTTCGCGAGCGCCTCGGCACGCACGCGACGCACCTCACGACCCGCCTTCGACACCGACTCGATCTGCTTCGCACTCGGCGACTGCGGCCACGGGAACGTGTCGAAGACCGACTCGCTCGAATAGTTGTAATCGGCTTCGTTCTTCAATCGAGCAGCCTTCGCTTGATACCAGACCAAATGCGGACGGCTCTGTAAAACACCGAATGAGTAGTCGTCATCAAATGCAAAAATCTGCATTTTGTCGCCGGGCAATACAACATTGGACATGAAGCAAAAGACGAATGGCCATCGTTGTGTACGAGACCCCGTCATGTATCGACCTTTTAACCGCGCAATCGCATCTTTCATGTCACGTCGGTCTCGCCAGTGCATCCACCAGCGTTCCAAGTGCTGCTTGCGCGAACTTTCGGTTTCATGCTCGGTCTCGGCCTTTGATTGAACGTCATGAAGTACCGTCGATTGAACGTGAGAAAATGCAGCTTCAAATTCTTTTGCATCCAAGATTGATCGCTTACCGAAATCGATCACAAAGCGGCGCGGCAAACCATCACCGCTGACAATTTCACGACCAATCAAATACGGGAAAATGACTTGGGCTGACTTTGGCTCTCGTTTGAGCAGCAATTGTCGATCCTTCGGAGTCAAGACGAACCCTGAATGACCGGGCGTTACACCTTGAAAAGCTCGCTTCGTTTCAACGTTGCAGAAAAGAGAAATTGCGATGCTGACGTCTGTCCGATCAGAAAGTGATGAATTGATCGCACCACAGTCGCGATAGCCTAATTCATACTCTTTGGCTGCCGATCCACTTCTCGGTTTCCGCACCTTCTTCTTCGCGCCGGGCTTTGGTTCAACCTTGAACCACAACCGCCGCTTGCTCGGCAGCAGCTTGGCGTCCTGCGTCTTCACCCAATTCGCGATCGAGACATGCACGTTGGCCTCGCCGGACCAGGGCTGGTTGTCCACGGCTTCGAGGATCGTGCCGGTGGCGGCGATGTGGTCGAGGCCGCCGACTCGCGATTGGTTGTTGCGGATGTTCTGCGTGCCGACCAAGCCCGCTCGGCCGGCGAGCGGGTCTTTCTGCGTGCAGGCCGCCATATGGTCGTGAGCTTTGCGGAGCCAATACACGCAGTAGTCGGCCATGCCGGGGACATCGGGATACGCGCGGCGCACGGCGTTGACGTAGTCCGGGCCGCGTTCGGGCTTGAGCCGCTTGGCTCCCAGGAACGGCGGATTGCCGATGATCACGTCGGCCTGCGGCCACGCGGTCGGGTTGCCCAGCGAGTCGATGAGCGCGTCGGTGGCGAGGAAGTTCGTGTCGAGGTTGTCGAGCGGCAATGCCGGCTCGGTGACGTACAGTTCGTCGATCGCCAGCTTGCGCGCGATCATCATCGTCACCTTGGCCAGTTCCACGGCGAACGGGCTGATGTCCAAGCCGTAGAACTGCCGCGCCGTGACGAAGCCCAGCGACATCTGCGCCGCATCCGCCTTGGACGAGGGGAACTCGTTGAGCCGCTCGATCAAGCGGGCCTCCAAACGCTTCATCTCGCGATAGGCCAGGTACAGGAAGTTGCCGGAGCCGCAAGCGGGATCGAGCACCGTGAAGTGCTGAAGGCGATTCAATAACTCGCGAAGCTGCTGACGTGTCTTCGCGTCTTCAATGGCGTCGTGCCACGGCTGTCTGATGGTCGGCCCGACGATCTTCATGATGTCGATGGGCGCGGTGAAGTGTGCTCCGAAGGCGTGTCGCTCTGCATGACCGAGCGAATACTCGAACAGCGTGCCGAAGATTTCCGGCCGAACTTTCGACCAGTCCTTCGTGGTCGTCACCCGCAGCAGTTGCAGTTCGTCGTAGTCCAACTCGATCCGCGCCGGCTCCGCGAACAGATCGCCGTTGAAGTAATTGACTCCCTTGTACCGCCCGCCCGGCGTCTTGCCCGGCGTGTTCATCTCGACGAACAGGCCGCCCAGCAGGTCGTAGCTGTCGGCGGGACGCTGGCACTCGTCGAGCAAGTGCGTGACGCAATACTTGTCCAACAGCCCGATGTCTTCCGCAAACAACGACACCAGCATTTGCAGAATGAACCGCTGAGCCAACGGCCGCTCGATGCCCCGCGCGACCAGATGGTTGAAGCAGGCCGCCAGCCGATCCGCCGCCTCGCGAGTGACCGCTTCGTGATCGTTGCCGAAGACCGGCTTTTCGTTCGTCGGAAACAGAAACGCCAACGGCCCCCAACGCTCCGGCAAGTCGGTCAGCTTGACGACGTCCAACGGTGTATCGATCTGGGCGCTGTCGAAGTCGTAGATCCAGAACTCGTCAAAGTTGCAGAGTACGACCCACTTGGGCCGGTTGGGCGCGAGCCGAATCCAATAATCA
>JANNDA010000912.1:0-3521 GCA_031387195.1 Planctomyces sp.
TGATTATTGACCGTCACTGTGATCCAATAATGATCGCCCCGTTCGCCCCAATACCGGCTGAAGGTCATTGAGTCGTAGGTCCAAAACGGCAAGTACACGCCGTTGAAACGACCCTCAACGCCACGCTTGAGGAATTCGTTCGGAGCGAACCAACGCGAGCGAATCCAGTCGGACAAACTCAGCCGTGCCTGTTCCTTCTCGACCTGAAACGGCAAGACGCCGTGAACCGGAATACGTTTTGGCGAGTCATGCACCTTGTCGAGTTGAATCGGCGAGCCACAGTAAGGGCACTCGCTGCTCGTCAGTGGCCCGATGAAGACCACGTCCGATCCGCAGCCGACACAACGGACCTCGCTTTGCCCGGACTGTTCTTCGCCGGCCGATTGCTCCTGCCACTCGCGGACCTTGTCGAGGATCGCGTGGAAATCTTGCTCGGTGATTTCCGCTTCGGCAGAGATTTCGATCTGCTTTTGAAAGCCACAGAACGGGCACTTCATCTCCTGTTGGCCGATGTGAAATTCCAAATCGGCCCCACACTGCTCGCAGGGAAAGATGCGACCTTTGCCACCGTCAACGGACTCACCGGGTTGTTCTGACATTTGACGATTGTGTCCTCTCAGTCTGATCGGTCAGAAAGCTCATCGCGCGACTTCGCCACCTCGCATTCCTGAGCTTGCGTGACTTTCACCGCGCAGAACTTGAACTCGGGAATCTTGCCGAACGGGTCGAGTTGCTCGGTGGTCAGGTTGTTGGCAGCCGCTTCTCGGAAATGGAAGGGGACGAAGACGCAGCCGGGTTCGAGGGAATCATCGCTGCGGACGTGAAGTTGAATCGTGCCTCGGCGACTACTGATGGCGATGAACTCTCCGTCGGCGAGACCGAGGCGGGCGAGGTCGGACGGGTTCATCGCGGCGAAGGCGGCGGGCTCGATGGCATTTAAGGCGTAACTGCGGCGAGTCATGCTGCCGGTGTGCCAGTGTTCGAGGACTCGGCCGGTGTTGAGCACGAAGGGATATTCGTCGTCAGGTAACTCGGCGGCGGGCTTCCAGTCCACGGGGACGAATCGAGCCTTGCCCGACTTCGTTGGGTAACGATCGCCGAAGAGGATCTGCTCGCCGTCGTCATGTTCGGGATCAGCACACGGCCACAGCTTTCCAGTGAGCCCCAAGCTGTCGTGAGCGAGCCCCTGATAGCTGTGCGTGAGCGAAGTGAACTCGTCGAAAACGTCGGACGTGTTCTGATAGGGCATCGGGTATCCGAGCCGCTGGCTGATGTCGCAAATGATCCGCCAGTCCTCGCGAGCCTCACCCGGCGATTCGAGCACCGGGCGACCGAGCTGCACGCGGCGGTCGGTGCTCGTGTACGTGCCGGTCTTCTCGAAGTAGCTGCTGGCCGGCAGGATGACGTCGGCGAACTCGGCGGTCTCGGTGAGGAAGATGTCTTGCACGACCAGGAAGTCGAGCGACGCCAGCGCCTTGCGGACCTTGTTGCTATTCGGGTCGGAGATGAACGGATTCTCGCCGAGGATGTACATGCCGCGGACGCGATGATCGAGCGCCGCCTTCATGATCTCGACGACGGTGAGGCCCGGCTGCGGATCGAGCGTGCGGCCCCACGCTGTTTCAAACTTCGCGCGGTTCGCGGGATCGGCGACCGGTTGATAGTCGGGAAAGACCATCGGGATCAGCCCGGCATCACTCGCTCCCTGCACATTGTTCTGACCGCGCAGCGGATGCAGTCCCGAACCCGGCTTACCGACGTTGCCGGTCATCAACGCGAGTGCAATCAAGCAGCGCGAGTTGTCGGTCCCGGTCGTGTGTTGCGAGATTCCCATGCCCCAGAAGATCAGCATCGAACCGCCGCCGCCGGGCGGAGTCGCGAGGCCGATCGTCCGCGCGATGGCTTGAATCTCACTCGCAGGAACGCCGCAGATGTCGCTCGCTTGTTCCGGCGAGTATTCGGCCACGAGTTCGCGCAGGGCGTCGAAGCCGTCGGTGTGTTCGGCGATGTACCGCTCATCGAAAAGCCCCGCTTCGATGAGACAGTGCATCACGCCGTTGTAGAACGCGACGTCGGTCCCCGGTCGGATCTGCGCGAAGTGCGTCGCGAAGTCCACGAGATCATGCCGTCGCACATCGACGACGATCAGTTTCGTGCCGTGCTTCGTCGCGTCTTTGATGAACGTCGCGGCGACCGGATGATTGGACGTCGTGTTGCTGCCGGTGACGAGCGCGACCGTTGATCGAGCGACATCGCCGAAGACGTTCGTCACTGCTCCCGAACCGATCCCTTCCATCAACGCGGCAACCGACGACGCATGACACAGCCGCGTGCAGTGATCGACGTTGTTCGTGCCGAAGCCGCAACGGATCAACTTCTGAAACAGATACGCCTCTTCGTTCGAGCACTTCGCCGAACCGAATCCCGCGAGCGCTCCGCCGCCGTGTTCATCGCGAATCGCCGACAGCTTTACGCCGACCAGATCGAGCGCCTCCTCCCACGTCGACTCGCGAAACGCCGGGAGCACTTCGGCATAATCGACGATCCCGCCCGCTCGCTTGCTGACCGACGCCCGCACTTCACCGGAGAGCGGTCCCTTCGGATAGCACTCGGCGCGGCGAATGAGCGGCATCGTCAGTCGCTGCGGATGACTGGTGTAATCCCAGCCGTACCGCCCCTTCACGCACAGCCGCCCATGATTGACCGGGCTCTCGCGTCCTTCGGCCATCACGATGCGATTCTCTTTCGCCAGGAACGTCACCGCGCAACCGACGCCGCAATACGGGCAGACGCTATCGACCGCTTTCAGATCATCGCTCGGCAGCACCGGCAGCGTGATCCGCTTCTGCGTCAACGCGCCCGTCGGACAGGACGCGACGCACTCGCCGCATGACACGCAGGTGCTCTCTCCCATCGGGTTGTTGAGGTCAAACGCGATCTGCGTCAGGAAACCTTTGCCGCTGCGACCGATGACGTTGTTGGACTGCAACGTGTCACAGGCTCGAATGCAGCGATCGCACAGAATGCACGCCGAGTGATCCACCGCGATGACCGGCGACGATTGGTCGAGTGACGAGAGTCGAGAGTCGAGAGTTCGGGACGTCTCCGCCGACACAAACCCGAAGCGTAAGCGAGGACGGACGCTCGATGTACTGTCGATTTGAAATTCACATTCCGTGGTGCGCCCGCCCTCGCTGACGCTTCGGTTTAGTGTCGGCTCAATCAACTCGTATCGCCGACCCAGCGATTCCAGTTCGCAATCACCGGTCGTCAACTCGCGCGCGCACGGCGAGACGTGCGCGCTGAGCAACAACCGAGTCAACATCCGCCGGTGCTTCTCGATCTTCTCAGAACCAGTCGTGACACTCATGCCGTCGTGACACTCACGCACGCACGAGGCCGCCAGCACTCGCTCGCCGACATCGACCACGCACATTCGACAGACACCCACCGGCGGCATCCGCTCCGAATGACACAGCGCGGGAATCGCAATCTCCGCCTGCTTCGCCGCTTGCCAGATG
>JANNDA010000964.1:0-3040 GCA_031387195.1 Planctomyces sp.
GTGCTCCCCGAATACCAGAAGCTGCTCCGCGAATCGAATGCCGTCGATTTCGACGACCTGATGCTGCACGTCGTGTCATTGCTGCGAACCAACCCGGACCTGCGCAGCGAACTCGATCAGCAATACCGCTTCATCCTGGTCGATGAGTACCAAGACACGAATCTCGCGCAGTACGAACTGATTCGTGGACTCGCTCATGACGTCCCGAACCTCTGTGCGACGGGCGATCCGGACCAGTCGATTTATGGTTGGCGTGGGGCACGCATCGACAACATCTTACGGTTCGAGTCGGACTATCCGGACGCCGCAGTCGTGCGGTTGGAGGACAACTTCCGCAGCACGAAGTCGATCTTGCGAGCGGCTGATTCGCTGATCGAACACAACATTCACCGCAAAGTAAAACGGCTCCGCACGCATAACGAAGCGGGTGATGACATCAAACTGCATCGCTACTGGAACGGCCAACAAGAAGCGGATCAACTCGCTTCTCAGATCAAAGCCGATGTCGAAGCAGGTGTCTGGAGCTGGTCCGACATCGCCATTTTCTACCGCGTTAACTGGATGTCGCGTGAAGTGGAAATGGCACTCAGCCGCCATCAGATCCCGTATCAAGTCGCTGCCGGCTTGGCGTTCTATGACCGAGCCGAAGTCAAAGATATGCTGGCCTATCTGCGTGCGATTGAAAATCCGGCCGACCGCGCCGCGATGTCGCGAGTCATCAACAACCCACCTCGCGGCATCGGCAAGAGTTCGCTCGAAAAGCTGACGCGGTTCGCTGACAAGTACGAACTCACGTTACCCGAAGCCGCCGCACACGCGCGTGAGATTCCCGAACTGACCGCCGCTCCGACGAAGGCATTGCTCGCCTTCGGCGAATTGATGCGCGGCTTGCGAGACAAAGCGGCTGGTCCCGTCGCCGAATTGCTGCGAACGATCCTTGCCGAAACCGGCTACGGTGACGAGTGGCGGTCGAGTGACGACGAACAAGAACAACAGCGACTCGGCAACGTCACGGAATTGATCCTCGCCGCCCAGCAATATGACGAGACCACCGATCAAGCAGGCTCGCTGCAAGCGTTCCTCGAAACCACCGCGCTGGTCAGCGACAGCGATGCGATCGACCGCGACGCGGGAGCGGTCACGCTGATGACCCTGCACGCCGCGAAGGGACTCGAATTCCCTGTCGTGATCATCCTCGGCTTCGAGCAGAACTTGATCCCGCACGAACGGGCCTTGAACGATCAAGACGATTACCGCCGCGCTCTGTCCGCCCTCGAAGAAGAACGTCGCCTGTTGTTCGTCGGTATCACCCGCGCGATGAAGCAACTGCACCTGACGCAATGCGTCGAGCGATACAGCTTCGGCCGCCCGCTGCACACGCTGCCGAGCCAGTTTCAAACCGAGATCGACTTTGAAACCATCGACCACACCAAGAACTCGCCGTTCGGCATCAAATTTGGCAAACCCAAGAAGCCCGCCATCGACGAAGACAGCCAAGAAGTCCCCGACGATTTCCTGGACTTCGATTTCGGTGCCGGCAGCACGAACGAGAAGCCTCGTAGGCCGGTCCCCCAGGGCCGGTCAGCCGAATACGATGTCGAAGAAGGCGTCGCTGACGCCGACGTATTCGACGAGCCGGTGATCGAGTCCGCGATCAATGCGTTCGACGAACCAGTTGCGACCAAGTCATCGCGTCCCTCGTTTTCAGACCTCAGATCCAAACTCACGACCGGTGCCGCACTGCTGCAATCGCGCAGCTCCGCCGCCGAAACCGCGCCACTATTCGCGATCGGCAACTCGGTTCGACATCCACGCTACGGCATCGGCAAGGTGATCGAGGTTGGCCAGATCATGCGCCGCCAATCGGTCACGGTGGAGTTTCCGCAAGACGCTCGCCGCGAAACCTTCATCGCCGAGAAATGTCCGCTGACGTTGGTCGGCTTGCGCTGATTGCTGACGCGGGACAGTGCCTAAAACGTCGCTCCCTTGTTGCGCGATGGAACGATGCAACAATCAAAGAACGATTCATCGGCGTACCGACGCACATCGTGTTGACGCTCCGCCGCCTCATTCTCGTCGCGACAGAGGGCGAACAAAGTTGGCCCCCACGACGTTTGACCGATTCCACGACAGCCGTTTGATCGCAGCCGATTAGCGAGGTCGCTCATTCGAGGATCGGCGAATAGGCCACCTTGGATCGGAGAAAAATACTCGCCGTTGAGCCGGCCAAACTCGAATAACGATTCGGAGACAGACTCGAAGTCGCGCATCTGCATGGCTGGGATCAGTTCCATCAGCGCGATGCGGCACAAGCGATCGGTCATCAAGTCAGGCATTGGGCCGAGTTTCGCAAACGCTGCTCGCTCGGATTCGCCGGAGAGCCCGCGATTGTCACGGGGTGTCACCAACAGCAATCGCCAATCAGCGGAAACGGTGAGACGACTGATCAACGGACTGATTTCATCAGGATGTTGCTTCCCCGCTTCCACCAGAAAGCCGCCGTGGTCGAAACCGTGGATGCCGAGTGCCGATCGTAATCCTCGGCCAACTCGTCGAGCCAACTCGGTCGTCGCGACCTGCGTCTCGCCGCTGAGTCTGGCTAACGCGGCGGCCAGAGCGAGTGCCGTTTGCGTTCCCGAACCCAGTCCGGCATGCATCGGGATGACCTGCGTCACTGCGATCAAACAGGGCGGCGGACGATGCTCAGCGGGACAGAGTTCACGATATTTTCTCCGCCATTCGGCCAGCCGAGGTACGAGTTCTTGCGGGGCGTGAATCTGATCCTCATCAGACTGAGTCACACTCAACTGGCAACCCGGCGCATCGACCATCAACCCCACGCCACCGAAGTTGCGGCCTGTCGGAGCTTGCACGGCAAGCAACCCGAAATGCAGTCGCGCACCAGTCTGAATGTGAATCGTGTGTGACATGCCCTCAGAGTAGCGACTCGCCAAAACAAGCACGACGCAAGACTTGTCATCCTCACCAACCCGAAGCGTGAGCGAGGGCGGACGCTTCACGTGACTGCGAACTTGGCGTT
>JANNDA010000974.1:0-13298 GCA_031387195.1 Planctomyces sp.
CACGCCAAGGTCACGCGCACGAGGCGGGAGTTTGTGCGCGAGGCGTGTTGTGGTTTCAGCGGGCTTGCGCTCGCCTCGCTGCTGCATGAAGAACAAACGCGGGCGGCGGCGAATCCGCTCGCTCCGAAGCGGGCACATCATGCGGCGAAAGCGACCTCCGTGATTTTCCTGTTCATGGCGGGCGGGCCGAGTCACATCGAGACGTTCGATCCGAAGCCGCTACTCAACAAGCTCGACGGACAAGTGCGGCCCAAGGAGTTCGGTGAAGC
The DNA here is from genome assembly GCA_031387195.1 of Planctomyces sp. Lineage (GTDB taxonomy): Bacteria > Planctomycetota > Planctomycetia > Planctomycetales > Planctomycetaceae > SXKJ01. The sequence goes on from JANNDA010000974.1 coordinate 270, forward strand.
CAAGTATCAATTCATCGCCTCGGACGCGCGGCTGCTCGGCACGCAGCGGAAATTTCGCCAGCATGGCGAAAGCGGCATTGAGGTCTCCGATCTCTTCCCGCAAATCGGAAGCTGCATCGACGACATCGCCGTGCTGCGGTCCTGTCACGGCGACATGGTGGTCCACTCGGCGGCTCAGTACGAACTCTTCTCCGGCCGGACGGTTCCCGGTTTTCCCAGCATGGGCTCGTGGACAATGTACGGACTCGGCGCGGAGACGCAGTCGCTCCCCGCGTATGTCGTGATGCCCGATCCGAAGGGAGCGTTGGAAGCGGGCCAGCCGATGTACAACCACGGCTTCTTGCCCGCGATTTATCAGCCAACGATGTTTCGTCCCGGTGATCGCCCGGTGCTGAATCTCGATCTGCCCGCGCACGTCGATGCGAAGAAGCGAGGCCGGACGCTGCAACTCATTCGCGAATTGAACGAGGCGACGCTCGAACCGAACGACGAGGAGTTTCATGCGCGGATCAATGCGTATGACGTCGCGTTCCGGATGCAGATGGAAGCCCCCGCCGTTCTCGATCTGTCGCGCGAGCCGCAAGAGACGTTGGACCTGTACGGTATCGGTAAGGAATCGACGAACGATTACGGCCGACGCTGTTTGCTGGCGAGAAAGTTGGTCGAGAACGGAGTCCGTTTCTGCTGCGTCGTCTCCGGTGGCGGTCCCGGCAACATGCAGTGGGACGCTCACGGCGACATCGAAGAAAATCACTTGCGCAAAGCGTCCGAGACCGATCAGCCGGTGGCCGGACTGCTCAAAGACTTGAAACGCCGTGGACTGCTCGACAGCACGCTGGTCGTGTGGGGCGGCGAGTTCGGTCGATCCCCCGAAGCTCAGTCGGGCAAAGGGCGCGATCACCACAATCTCGGCTTCAGCATGTGGATGGCTGGCGGCGGCGTGAAGGGAGGTCAGGTCGTCGGAGCGACCGACGCCATCGGCCTGCGCGTGGTCGAAAAGCCGTACCACTTCCGCGACATCCACGCCACGATCCTGCATCAACTCGGCCTCGATCAACATCAACTGACCTACCCACATTTGGGCCGTGATGAGCGACTGACTTTTGTCGAAGGAAAAGTAATTCGCGAGATCGTGTAGCTCCTACGTCGCCATCACGCTCCGAGCCTGTGAATCAATTGGCGTTGGGGGGCGGTTAACTTCCAAGCTGGGTTGGGGCGAAGGAATTTGTGAGGGTTCATTTTTCCTGACACGAACGGATTCCAGGTGCGGTGAAGGTCGCCCGTCCCCACCGACCAGGGTCGGTGGGGGCGAATCAGTTACATCTGGAATTCGATAGTATCAGCATTTTTCAGGGAGTCAGTTGATGCGATTGTTTCTCGTGAGTTTGTTGTTGGTCGCTCAAGCGACGTGCCTGCCTGCGGCAGTCACGCGGATTGAGATCAAGACGCGCGAGCCGTATGCAGACGGTCGCGTATTTGGCGGCGTTGGGGCGTACGAGAAAGTGCGCGGCACCGTGTTCTTCGCGGTCGATCCGAAACATGCGGCGAATCAGCAGGTGATCGACTTGGATCTCGCACCGCGGAATGACGCGGGGTTGGTGGAGTTCTCGGCAGATGTCGAATGGCTCGCACCCAAGGATTTGACGACGGGAAATGGGGCGGTCCTGTATGACGTCAACAATCGCGGCAACAAAGTGGCGCTCGGACAGTTCAACGGCGGGGCGGACGAGTTCTTGATGCGGCAGGGATATGTCGTTCTGTGGAGCGGCTGGATTGCCGAGACTTTTCCGGGAGGCGGTCGCCTGCGAATGCAGGCTCCCGTGGCGGTCGAAAATGGAAAGCCGGTCTCTGGAATTGTTCGCGCGGAGGTGGTTGTCGATGGGCCGGCCGAGCGGCACACATTATCGCAGTGGGCCAATCAAGGATCGTTCGAGCCGACCGAACGAGGCGAACGCGACGCGGTGCTGACGTGGCGTGAGCGCGAGAAAGAGGCTCGTGTGGTGATACCTCGCGCGCAGTGGCGATTTGAGAAACGCTTGGTCGAAGAGATCGGCGAACGCGGTCAGTTGCCACAGATCGACTTGGTCGTCGCCGGTGGATTGCGGCCGGGGTACATCTACGAATTGGTCTACGAAGCTCAAGGCTCGATCGTGCAGGGACTCGGTCTAGCGGGCATTCGCGATCTCGTCTCGTTCTTGAAGTACGAGGCATCAGAGAAGAACCCGCTGCGAGTGACCAATACAAGCCCGACGCGCCAGCGAGGGGTTCCGGCTTCGAGTTCGAGTGATGATGCTGATTCCGACATCAATACGAACAACCCCTCGCTGGCGCGTCGGGCTAGTCTGGCGAAGCCCGCCATGTGGCGCGCGTATGGCTTCGGGGTGTCGCAGTCCGGACGTTGTCTGCGGCAATTCTTGTACGACGGATTCAACGCGGATGAGCAAGGTCGGCAAGTCTTCGACGCAGTCATGCCGCATGTTGCCGGAGCTGGCTTGGGATTCTTCAATCATCGGTTTGCGTCGCCCACGCGACACAACGGGCAACACGACAATCACCTCTTTTCGGCGGATCAATTTCCGTTCGCTTACGGCGATGAAATTGATCCGTTCACGGGCCGCGAGGAAGGGATTCTGCATCGCGATCGTGCGCGTGGCACGGTTCCCAAGGTGATGCACACTCAAAGCAGCAGCGAGTATTGGCATCGAGCGGGCTCGTTGGTGCATACCGATCCGCGCGGCCAGCGCGATGCGGTCATTCCAACGGAGGTTCGCGTTTACTGTTTCGGGGGAACTCAACATGGACCAGGAAGCGGCGTCCCGGCGTCCGCACCGGGGAACGGGCAGCTCATTGGAAATCCTGCCGACTACCGCCCGTTGATCCGCGCCTTGCTGACCGCGATGGACGAATGGGTCCGCTCCGAAAAAGAACCGCCGCCGAGTGCGTACCCGCGCCTCGCCGACAAGACGTTGGTGGGTTGGCGTGAAGCCGAGAGCGGCTGGCATGCGCTTCCCGGCGTGCGGTATCCGGAGGTGATTCAGCAACCGGAACAACTCGATCGCGGCCCGGACTTTTACCGCTTCCGCCGATCGAGCATCGAACCGCCGATCAGTCGTGGCTTTTATGGGGTCAACGTCCCTGCGTATGGCCCGGACAACAATGAACTCGGAACATTGCTGCTGCCGTCGGTCGCGACGCCCGTGGGAACCTACACCAGTTGGAATCTGCGCAGTCGCTCGATCGGTGCGGCCAACGAACTGCTCGGCCTGAGCGGCGGTTACATCCCGTTTCTCAAAACGAAACTCGACCGTGAGCAAACCGGTGATCCGCGCCCGGCGTTACTGGAACGTTACGGCAACTTCACGGAATATGCTCGGCAATATCGAGCGGCCGTCGATTCACTCGTGTCGCAACGGTATTTACTCGCCGAAGAAGTCGGCCCGCTGGTTCAGTCGATTGAACGACTGCGGCCGGCGTTCGAGTGAAATCCTGGAGTGCTCCGAGGGTTAGCGAACAACATGCACACGCGATTGAAAGCTCGCTGGGTCTTTCCGGTCGATCGGTCGCCGATTGAGAACGGGGCCGTCGAGATTGCGAACGGGCTGATCGCAGACGTGCGTGCGGCGAGACCTCACGAGGTCGCTGAGGATCTCGGCGATGTCGCGATCCTGCCGGGACTGGTCAACGCTCACGCCCATTTGGAATTCAGCCTCGTGGCGAAGCCGTTCGAGCCCCCCCTGCCCTTCACGAGTTGGATTCGCTCACTGATGGCCTATCGGCGAGAAACATTCGGCGGCGATGCCACGTTGAAGGCTACGGCGATCGAAGCCGGTTGGTGCGAAGCGGCGGCATCCGGGACAACGCTCGTGGGGGAGATTGCGACCGATGATTGGTCATTGGTTTCAGCACAGCGACGTAGCCATCACGCTCCGCGTGAGGAGCCGGACGCTTCAAACAGCTTCAGTTCTGGAGAAAATCGTCGCCTGTTGGAAGCGACCGGCTCGTCACGCGGAGCGATGACGGCTACGTACGCTTCGGTATCAGGGCCGCGCGTCGTGGCGTTTCATGAGTTGATTGGTTTGCGTGCGGAGACCGTCGCGACGCAAGCCGACATCGCCGAAGCATGGCTCGCTCCGGCAAGCGGGGTGGCAGAGCAACTTGACACATCGAACATCTTCGCGGCGCTCAGTCCACATGCCCCCTATTCCGTCTCGCCAACTCTGCTGGCGCGTGCCGTGTCGCTCGCCCGACAATACGACACGCCCGTGGCGATGCACCTGGCGGAGACACGAGCGGAATTGGAATTCCTCGCATCCGGACGGGGGGAATTGGCAGACATGTTGCGCGGCTTCGGAGCACTGTCCGACGAAGATCTGCCGATAGGATTGCGACCGCTCGACTTCTTGCGGACGTTGGCCGATGCGCCGCGCGCGTTGATCGTGCATGGCAATTATCTCGACGAAAACGAAATCGAATTCCTCGCCGCGCGGCCTCATCTGAGCGTCGTGTATTGCCCGCGAACTCATGCATTCTTCGGTCATGAACCGCATCCGTGGCGACGCCTGTTGGCGAAAGGGATCAACGTGGCCATTGGCACGGATGGTCGTGGCTCGAATCCCGATCTCAGTATCTGGAACGAACTCACGTTTCTACGCAGCCGCTTCACCGACGTGGCACCGCAAACGCTGCTCAAAATGGGAACGCTGGCCGGCGCACGGGCATTAGGCTTTGAAGCGGATTGCGGAAGCCTCACACCGGGCAAACGCGCGGATCTGGTGGTCGTGTCGCTCAACGGTTTGGTAGACGTGAACGATCCGTATGAGCTGTTGTTTGCATCGGAACAGCAGATCGTGCAGACGCGACTTGGTGATGTCGGATGGAACAAATAGGACTCACAGGACTGATAGGGCTCGCGAAGACCATCAGCCTCATCGGTCCTATTCGTCCTATGTTTCCCATGAAAGTCCGGCAAGCCGCACCGCACGCGAGCCGCGTGCGCCACAAGTCACCGTACGATCTCGCGGACGAGCACGAACGCTTCGGCTGCCAGCAGATTCACCGTCGCACCGCGATATCGTGCCAGCGCTTCAATCGCTTGCAACGACCGGGGATTCGGCGGCAGCTTGATCTGCGTTTCAAAGCAGGACATCGCATCGAGCTTCTGTTGCAGATGAGCCGTGATATCGACGAAGACCGTCGGATAAAACACCGACGTGGCGATCGGCGGCGACCACTCGGTTTCCGACAAAGTCTCGTAACAGAGCAACTGCTTCACCGGGCAATTAGCCAACGGCCGCGCCGCCACCAACGTCGCGTGATAGATCCGACCGTGATCCGAATGAATGTCACCGTGGTGCGGTAAGTAGACTCGCTCTGGGCGAATGTCCTGAAACTGCTTCGAGAGCGCATCAGCCACGAGGTGTCCCGGAGTGACGTCCAAACGTGGAGCCGGAAAATCAAGGAACCGAGTCTCTTTCACGCCCAGGAATTCGTGGGCCTTCCGGGCCTCCGCTCGCGTCCGCTCGATGAGTTCCGGTGGAAACAGTTCCGGAATCCCGCGTGTCACCACGATCACAAACACCTCATCGCCGTCGGCCACATGCCGAGCCATCACTCCGCCGCAACCCAACACCTCGTCGTCCGGATGAGGAGCGACTACGACAACTCGCATCGTTGGTTTCCTTCTCGTTGATTCGATCCTCCGCCACGAAGTTCGCGTGAACTTCAGCCGACGCACCATGCTGGAGATGGTAGCTCAGGTGATCGCTACGATGAAGAAAGACCGGCCATCTCGCGAGTTGTTGGAGAACCCTTTGGTCGGATACTCTTTCCGCATCACAATCACCTCTGAAATGCTCCGCGCGACAAGGCCCAACGCGATGGATTCAAACCCCGCTGAACCCACTCCGACAAACAGCGGCAGCAGCAATCTGGAAGAGTCCTCGGTCTCAGGTTCGAGCCAACGAGTTTGGCTGAACCGCATTTCGACGCGGTGGACTGCGGTGAATAACCCCACGCTCTTCGTGAAGCGCTATGGGCGAGCGATCCGCAAATACCTCTCCACGCTGATTCACGACCCCAACGACGCCGAAGAGGTCGAACAGGAATTCATGCTGCGGATGATCCAAAAAGGATTTCACACAGCCGACTCCAACAAAGGGAAGTTCCGCTACTACCTCGTCACGATCGTGCGGAACGCAGCGATGCAATGGCTCTGCCGACGCAATCAAGTGCCGATGTCAATCGAGGGCTTGGAGCGAATGCCTGTCTCCGATGCCTCACAGTTGGAATGGACCAGCGACTGGCGCAAGTGCATTTTGAAAGCGGCGTGGAAGTCGCTCGACAAGTACCAAAAGCGGACGACCAACAATCTGTTTTGCACGGTGCTGCGAGCGTCCGCTCAATTTCCCGACGTGGACTCGACGACGCTGGCGAAACAAATCAGCGAGCAAACCGGCCAACAACTCACCCCCGAAGCCTACCGCAAACAACTCAGCCGAGCCCGCAAACGCTTCGCCGACCTGATCGTCCAAGAAGTCGCCCGCACGCTCGTCGAGCCAACGCTCGACGGAATCAAGGACGAGTTGAATTGCCTCGACTTGATGAAGTACGTCGAAGGCTATTTGCCGGAATAACGTAGTAGGCACATTCCATGTGCCGTCCGCTGCGTCAGGTGCTGCCAAAAAACCTTGAACAGGACGGCAAGAGTCACACAGAAGCGTTGCGCCGGTCGTTCAAACGGCTGCCCACTCGGTTGCGGCGTGACCACGGCACGCAGCGGACGGCACATGGAATGTGCCTACTACTTTGCGGCTTCGCCACCTCACTCAACGAAAACAGCCCGCAGCGATGTTTCGCGTGCGGGCGGTGGTGTTTGGTCGTCATTTCAGATCTCAAATTTGAAATTTGAAATCCCGAACGCCTACTTCTCAAACGCCGAATCAAACCGGCGGTTCGAGGACTTGAAGTCCACGTTCTTGCAGAACTGGCAGGCTTCACGGGCTCCGTGGTCGCGGTCCATGCCGCAATCTTCCCACTCGACCGAGAGCGGGCCGGCATAGCCGACTCCGTTGAGGGCGCGGATGATTTCCTCGAAGCGGACAGCCCCGCGGCCGACGCTGCGGAAGTCCCAGCCACGACGGTGATCGCCGAATGCCAAGTGGCTGCTGTTGATGCCGCTGCGGCCATTCAACGTTGTCGAAGCGTCCTTCATGTGGACGTGATAAATGCGATCGGGGAAGTAGCGAATGAACTCGGCTGGATCGACGCCTTGCCAAATGAGATGGCTGGGATCGAAGTTGAAGCCGAACTCTTCACGGCGGTCGAGCGCTTTCAACGCCAACTCGGCGGAGTAGATGTCGAACGCAATTTCAGTCGGATGAACTTCCAGCGCGAATTTGACGCCGCATTCTTGGAAGACATCAAGGATCGGGTTCCAGCGGTCAGCCAGCAGTTGGAAACCGGCGTCAATGGTTTCACGAGGCGTCGGCGGAAAGTCGTAGATGAACGGCCAAATACTCGACCCAGTGAAGCCGTTGACGACGCTCACGCCCAGCTTCTGAGCGGCTCGCGCCGTGTTCTTCATCTCTTCGATGGCCCGATCGTTGACCTTGGCCGGATTGCCGTCGCCCCAGACATGCGGCGGCAGAATGGCTTTGTGCCGCGAGTCGATCGTGTCCAGCACCGCTTGCCCAACGAGATGGTTCGAGATCGCGAATAGCTTCAGGTCGTGCTTCTCCAAGAGATCGCGTTTGCGAGCACAATACGTATCGTCGGAGAGTGCTTTATCAACCTCGAAATGGTCACCCCAGCAGGCCAACTCCAAGCCGTCGTAACCAAAATCCTTCGCCTTCTTGCACAGATCTTCGAGTTTCAGATCAGCCCATTGGCCAGTAAACAACGTGACAGGACGAGACATTTTCAAACTCCGTGGTGCCAATTCTGTGCTGGCGAAAATCGAGGTTCAGGATGGAGATGACGGAAAAAACAGACAAACCCTACGAGCGCACAAGTCTGCCAGCGGGGGGCACGGTAAACACCGGTTTTCGGGGTGTCAAACCAGTCAAAGACGCGCAGGACAAAGTCACACCGGCGGGCGTGACGACAGGCTCGAAATTCTCAAAGACCGCACGGCGGCAACTGCTTGCGCGACCTCACGATCCGTGAGTAAGCCATCCAATCTTCCGGCGAATCCGGGCGTCACATGCCAACGTCCTAGCACATCAAACATCGGCTCACCTTTCGAGGGTTCCATGCCGAACTCCGCCTTCAGGCTCAGACCCTCGAACGGCGACAGATCCTCAAACTGACTGATCAGCAAGAAGTCCCCCTCGTTGGGGAGCGACAAGTGTAACTGTCGCAGCTTTTCCGGGAGGCTTGGCTTTGAGGAGACCGAGATTCGTCGAGGTCCAGTCTCAGCCCAAACTCGCATTTGTGCTCGATCTTGTTCGGCCGCGAGAGCCGCTGTTTCGCACACGGCATAAATCACACTCTCGTCCACCAGCGTCGATTCGACGACCTCGCCACTGACATGTTTTTGCCAAGTCTCTGAGAGCAGATCCAACTGGACCTGCGGAGCCACGGCTCGCAGAAAAGGAACCTCGGCGAGGAACCCTATCCCCTCCGAGATTTCCGGATCAAATTGCCGCGCGAGCACCATCCGTTCCAGCGTGTCGAGACACGCGACTCGGAAGGCGAGATAACTCAATGAGGTGTTCGGCAGAGTGGTATCGCAGATGTTTAACATGGGGCGACATGCTGATGACGTCGCTCGCCAACTTCAATGAGATTCCCGGCGATCTGCCGATTTCTCGAAATCTGCCACACCCAACCCGTCCAGCTTTCCGAAATCTGTTGAGCCTTCGCGACACGCAGAGTCGCCGCTGTATGAATAGCTTAACAGACCAGCCTGACACCCCTGCAAACCCGTCTTGTCACTCTTGTCAAGCTGTGCCAGACTTCCGCGCGTTCCAGGTTCGCCCAGCGGAGTTTGTTCTGCTGGGCATTCGACTTATCGCCGTATTTGCACGTTGAGGTTGCTGATGACTCGCTGGTTCACAACCGCAGTGGTCTTGTTGAGTTTCTTGGCCGTCGCGCCACATCCGCAGGCGAATGCTCAGGGTGTGGTGTGGAAGCTCCCCGAAGATGGGACGTGGGTCCGTTATGAAGGAAACTACAAGCAGATCGAAACACGCGCCAGCAGCGGCCAAGCAGATCTCGAAATCGAATGGATTCAACACCTGACGATTAAGTCCGTCGGTAAGCAAGAGGCCGAGTTCGAGGGAAAGACAGTTCCGTGCCGTTGGCTCGAACTCAAGATCCAGACCGGCAAGAAGAGTGAAGCGGGAATCAATCCCGGTCCTGTGGGGCAAACGATTTACAAAGTGCTCGTCCCCGAACATCGCGTGGTTGGCAAGCTCGAAGACGAGGAAACGATACCGGTTTCCTATCTGTCGATCGTGAAGGGCTACCGCAAAGAGGGGGCGAAAGAGGCGGAAACGCTCACCGGATCGGTGTTGCAGATTTACCCGAAGATCGCGCTGATTCGACACTACACAACGCTCGAAAAAGAGGGCGATCCAGAAAACCTCGACCTCACCGCTGGTCCTGTCACGGCCCAGAAATGGAAGGGGAAGCACGAGGCGGAGAACCTGCAAAATCACACGATCCAAGAGGCCGAATTGTGGCGCAGCGACGAAACACCTTTCGGGCTCGCTCAGTGGTCGGTGAAGATCACGATGGAGCGCAAGGGAGACAAAGAGCCGCGATCTTCGTTCAAGCAAGTTTGCCAGACGCTGGTCGAGATGAAGCAGTTGGAGACCGGCACAGACGCCAAGAGCGAACTGGAAACACAGTAATTGTTGCGACAACTGAGTGGGTCAGGAGCCCGGCCGCGTGAGCGTGCCGGGCTTCTTTTTTATTTCAGACACTCACAGATTCCCACTCCGCGATGTTTTGGTTTTGTTTGCGTCCGCGCGTTTCGTAGCTGGTCTTTCCGAGTCGCGGTCTCCTTGGGGAGTGCGGCGATTCATCGCCGCTTTGGCTTCGGGCGAAGCCCCTTCTTTCGGTGGAGTCGCAAACTTCGTCACTCCATAAAGGCAAGGAAAGCGGTGATGAATCACCGCACTCCAAAGTTAGTGATCGTGGCCCTTGAAGAGCGGGCTGTTCTTGTCGCCGCGGGAGGCGAGGTAGGCGACGAGGTCGAGGATTTCGTCGCGGGTCAGTTTTTCGAGCAGGCCCTTGGGCATGATCGAGACTTTGGATCGCTGACGTTCGGCGACTTCGTTGCGTTTGATGCTGATGGGCGTCGTGCTGATCAGCGGGTTCTCGACCACCTTGATGATGTCTCCGCTCTCTTCAACGACCAGACCTTGGATCACCTTGCCGCTTTGAAGTTCAAAGATGTTCGTTTGGAACTTCTCGTTGATCTTGGCGGACGGGTCGAGGAGTTCTTTCAGAATGTCGGACGGTTTCAGTTTCGCATCGAGCTTCAGGAGGTCGGGGCCGAACTCTTTGCCGACATCACCGATCTTGTGGCAGCCGACGCAATTCGCAACTGTGAAGAATTGTTTGCCGGCCGTGAAGCTGCGCTTGGCATGATCTCCATGTGATCCGTGATCTCCGTGTCCCATCATCTTGTGGTCGAGTCCTTCAACCGCTGCCGCCAAGTCCTCGAACTTCCATTCCGTGCGTGGACGACGATCTTTCAGGAGCGGGTCCGCTGCTTCGATCTTGTGTGCAGCGAGGTACGCTTCAGGAGCCGCTTCATAGGCGTCTAAATCCGGGACGACGTAGAGGGCGGCGTACATCCGACGCCAGTGGCCGGGGTAGGTACAGACGATCGGATAAACGCCGGCCTGCGTCGGGACGTTGAAGCTCAGGCGTTGCGAATCGCGCGGCTGCAACAGGCGACTCTTGGCCAGAATCTTGGGTGAGGTCGGAATGTAGTGTTGTTCGGCGAAGCCCGGTTTCTGAGCGTTGGCTTCGGAGAGCAATCCGATTTCTTCCAGCGCACCCGGTTGTGTAATCGCGAGGTTGTGCGGCATCAGGTCGGAGTTGTCCAAGACGAACTCAACCGGCTTGCCCGCTTGAACCACGATGATGTCTTTGTCGAAACTCATCTTCTCGAAGACGGTGCCGATCTTGATGACGCGAACGCCGAGTTCGCCAAGTTGAGCACGGATTGATTTGGCTTGATCAGCGGGCAACAGCGAGGCGAGGGCGTCGGCGAACTCGAATTGGTCGAGGGCCGCGTCGCTGGTCCGTTCGGCGGCGGGGGTCTTCTTGATGGCGTCGAGCAGCACGGCGATCAGTTCGGGAGCCGGTTCCTTGGGCCACGTCGCTCGCGGCAAGCGTTGCAGGGCGCGGATCGCTGCCGAGCGGTCGGTCCCTACCTTCACGAACTTGGCGAGTGCCGCGAATGTTTTCGGTTCCTGGCCACGGACGTAGGTCAGGGCTTGCATGGCAGCTCGGCGGACGAGGATTTCTCGGCTGCCCCCTTCGAGAACGAACTCGACTTTGGAATTCGGTGCCGGGTTCTTTTCGGATTTGAAAACTTCGCCACGCTTCTCGTCGAGCACTCTCAAAGAAAAATTGTTAAGGCGATCGGGAATCTCCGTGCGGTTGTAGATCACGATTTGGTCGATCGGGAATTCGTCGCCGAGATCCACTTCCCAAAATGGACCGGCGGTGTTTTCCTCGGTATGAGTTTGGCCGCCGTCTCCGTAGTTGCCGGACTTGTTACCGTCGATAGCTCGCGCGGCATCGCCGCCGTGAGCGGTGTTTTTCTGCGAGGCTCGGCCTTTGCGTGCGATGTTCTCGCCGTTGGAGAAGACCTCCACTTCGGCGAGCGTCAGAGTCCGGTTGCCCGGTAACTCGACGCGAACGAATCTCCCTTGAGTCCCTTTGGTCCCCTTCGTCCCTCGCAGCGATTCCGGCAGTTCGTTCAACAGCGGTGTCACTCGGTCATACAAAGTCGCGCGAACACCGGGGTCCGAAATCAGCGGCATCGCGTTGACGAAATCGACGAGACGTTTGGCATCGGTCGTGGCGAGCTTCCAGGCGGCATCGACGTTGTCATCGACGTTGATCAGCGAGACGTAGCCGATTTGGCGGAAGATTGGTTGCTTGGCGGAGGTCGCGAGTTTTTCGAGTTCGGCTCGCGCGGTGGTCAGCTCGGAGGCGCTCTGGCCGGTGAGTTGGCGGACGAGGTCGAAGACGACGCTGGTGTCAATTGTAGCCCCGTCTCGCCGAGACGGGTCCGGCTCTCGGCGAGAGCCGGCTACACTGCTGCCGTCGAGCCGCAAAATCGCGTCCATGATGACTCGCAGTTCGGGTTTCTGGTCGAGCTTGGCGATTTCGCGGATGGCTTCGCGGCGGTGTTCGTCGCGGAGGCCGGGGCGGTAGAGCATCTCGGTGAGCACCAGGCGGTCGCGTTTCTCTTTGAGCAAGTCGTCGTTCGACAGGCCCTTCAACACGTAACGGGCACCGGCTTCGGATTTGAAGGGGACTCGCTGGCCTCCTTTGGTGGCGTTGTCGAGCAGCGGTTGCAGCGTGCGCAGGACTTCCTTGCTGAGGAAGTCGAGGTACTGGTCGGTCGGCTGCTCGTTGGCGATGAGCACGACTTCGGCGGCCTCGGGGCTGGGGATGAAGCTGGCGGCCCAGAGGGCCATCAAGCGGACTCGCGGCGACTCATCGGCGGCGGCTCGGCGGAGCAGGTCCAGAGCGTTCGGCAAGCGGTCATGCCACGCGGCGATCACGCGCACGGCAGCGGCGCGGGCGTTCGGAGTTGGACAGGTAAGTACTTGCTCAAGCAACGCGGCGTTGAGAACGTTTTGAGATTGATACAACCAAAGTGCTTCGAGTCGCCACAAATCGTCGCGCACTTTGACGAACGTGTGCGACTCCTTTGGAAACTTTTGATAGCCGGACTTCTGCCGCTCATCCATTGCAGCGAGAAACAATTCGGCTGCTGCGATCACTTCTTTGGCCGGACGGCCAGTGAGTTCAATTCGCGCACGATAGCGGGCACGG
>JANNDA010000976.1:0-14568 GCA_031387195.1 Planctomyces sp.
GGCCGAACCTTTCAGGGCGGCTACCCGTTCGCATGCAGCGCGATGAGCTTCATCTACGTGATCGGCCTTGGGTTGATCTGGCTGGCACCAGAGACCAAAGGGCAGCCTCTACCGGACTAACTGGAAATTAGCACGACGCGCCAGCGAGTGGTTGTTCGAGAAAAACCACACGCTGGCGCGTCGTGCGGTTATTTCGCGGCTTTGCTTTCGGCTTCGCGAGCTGCGGCGGCAGCCTTGCGATTTTGCAACAGGCCAACCATCAGCAGATCAATGGAGCGGCTCAATTCTTTGAGCACGGCTGGCCACTGTCTCTTATCGAAGGCCGCTTTCGCCGCTTGGTGAGCGGAGTCCTGAGTCGTTTTGTCGAATACCCAGTCCTCAGTCTCGGCGGATCGCAGCATGTCGGCTTCCAGCTTACCGAGCGTGGTGAGCAATTCCGGAGTCAGTTTAGCGGAGGCGGTGCGATAGGCTTTCGAGGCGACTGTCGATTCGGAATTCTTTGGAGTGGCCGGAACTTGATGACGGCGTTGAGCACGCCACAAGACTCCGATAACCGTCGCCGCAATAAGGGATATCGCGGCCAGCGCGACGCCGCGCCAGTTCTCTTGTTCTTGCAGAATGGCCCAGCCGACGCCCAAAGCAAATGTGAGGGCGCTGGTCCACAATCCTCCGAGCCACAGCCAACCGAGTTGATCCGGTTCCGCAGCATCGCCCTCATCCGGGACTTCGTCGGGCTTTGGCGACAGTCCTTCGGGCAACGCTCCGACATGAGCAATGATGACCGTAATGTTGTCGGTCCCGCCGCGGAGGTTCGCCAAGTTGATCAGCATCCGGCAGGCATCGGCTGGCGGCAGGTGCTTGGTGATGGCACCGATCTCAGCATCTTTCACGAGCCCGGTAAGGCCATCCGAGCAAAGCAGAAACAAGTCACCGGGCCATGCCGGAAACGGACCTTCGACTTCCGGTTCGGCAACCGGTTCGGGACCGATCGAACGTGTAATGACGTGCTTCACTTCGGGAAGCAGATGGTCGGTCGGCTTCAAGCGACCGTGCCGGACCAGTTCCCATTCCAAACTGTGATCGAAGGTGAGTTGATCGATCTGCTCGCGCCGTACGCGATACAGCCGGCTGTCTCCGACATGACCGATCACGGCTCCTTTGGGGCCGAGCACCAGTGCCACACAGGTCGTTCCCATTCGGTTGAAGTCGGCGTTCTGCGAGCCCTTCTCGTGAACAGCCGAGTTCGCATCATGGATGGCAGCCGTTAAGGCGGCAGGCATGTCACCGACGCGGTTCTTGAAATACGTGTGCGGGATGGTATCGACGCAGATCTTGCTGGCTAACTCCCCGACAGCGTGTCCCCCCATGCCATCCGCAACGATGAAGAGATGCCCGCGAACCTGAAAGGTCTCCGCATCAGGACTAAGCGTCACCACATAGGAGTCTTGGTTGTTGCGGCGCCGAAAGCCAATGTCGCTTTGCGAGGCATATTGGACTTTCTGCTCCCACCGCATGGGGGACTCCTGATTGATAGCAACGATCGACGGCGTTAGTCACAACTCCAACGAATTCATGAGATGTACAGTATTGTGCCGTTTCAAAAGTCATCTTATCGGTCTGAATTCCGGCAAGTAAAGCGTGCTCCTCATAAGACTGGTCTAGCCATGATTTTCGGCGACGTCCTACAGTCCCAACCTCAAAGAGACCGCAGAATGAATTCGTTTGCGGGATTGTCGCGTTTCTGACTTCGACTTCATGAGGGACTTGCTGCCGTGCCGCAACGCCGTTTGTTGAAAGTCACGATTTGGATTGCCCTTGTTGCGTGTCTCACGCCACTGGGGATCGAGGGTTACAAAGATTTACGAGACCGCCTCGTCCCGAAACGCTTTGGCGTCGTGGAAGCGGGAAAGATCTACCGCAGCGGACAGCTTCATCGAGCTTTGATACGCGATACGCTCGCGAAGAACCACATTCAGGTCATCATCGATCTGACTCACGATGATCACAGCAACGTCCATCAACAGGCCGAACAAGCGGCGATTCGCGAACTCGGCTTGCAAGGTTTGCGATTTCCGATGAGCGGCAACGGGACTGGCAAAGTCGATCAAGTGGTTGGAGCGGTCGCGGCGTTGGCTCAAGCTGAGCGCGATGGAAAGCCCGCCTTGGTTCACTGTGCGGCAGGCGCGCAACGAACGGGATGTGTCGTGGCCACCTACCGGTTGCTTGTGAAAGGTGACTCACCGCAAGACGTGCTGGCTGAGATGGAACGATATGGTTGGAAGCCGGATCACGATCAAGTGCTCCTCAACTTTCTGAATGAACGCCTGCCTGATTTTGCCGATCGACTGGTGCAACTCGGCACTCTGCCTGAGAAGCCGCACTCAATTCCCGTGCTGACATCTGATTCCAAAGTAGTGCCTCAGACACCACGGGTCGCGATATCTCCCGACAAAAGCTTGCGGTGACTGATAACGGAGTCGATTCAAAATCATGCGCATCGCCTTAATTGGAGCGTCAGGACAACTCGGCAGCGATCTGCTCCCGCGCCTGGAAGCGACGGGACACGACGTTCGGCCGCTGGGTCATGCTGACATCGAGATCACGAATGCGGAAAGCGCCGCATCCGTTCTGGTGCCGTTGCAGCCGGAGTTGGTGATCAACACGGCGGCATACAACTTGGTCGATAAGGCGGAAGAAGAAAGCGCTGTGGCGATGGCGGTTAACGGTTTTGGCCCGCAATTGCTCGCGCGATTGGCGGCGAAAAACGATTGGCGGATCATGCACATCAGCACGGACTACGTTTTTGGTGAACCGAATCGCGTCACGTCTGCACCTTTCACCGAGTCTGCTGTGGCGATCCCTTCCGGCAGATATGGACTCAGCAAGTTGACCGGTGAGAAGTTCGTTCAAGCGAATTGCTCGCGTCACTTCGTGGTGCGCACGTGTGGGCTGTACGGTATCGCGGCGTTGCGAGGGGGCGGAAAAGGAAACTTCGTGGAGACGATGCTGCGATTGGGGCGTGACCGAAAGCAGCTTCGAGTTGTGGATGACCAACTCTGCACGCCGACCTCGACAGCGGACTTGGCCGATGCCCTCGTGAAGTTGATCGCGACAGATGCCTATGGGCTCTATCACGCGACGAATTCTGGCAGCATGACGTGGTGTGAGTTCGCTCGCGAGATCTTCCGGCTGGCCAAGCTCAACGTTGAGGTAATCCCCATCACGACAGCCGAGTTCGGTGCAAAAGCCAAGCGACCGACTTTTAGCGTTTTGGATTGCAGCAAGCTGGCGTCAGTCATCGGCGGCCCAATACTCGATTGGCGCTACGCGCTCGCGAGATACTTGGCTAGCCGAGAAGCCGTCGTGGCTTAGCGAACTGAGGCAGTTTGTCGAAATGAGGTAAGTCCCTTCGCCAGTCTTTCCAGTCTGCTTCAATTGCTTGGATTTGCTTGGCTGTGTGCAATTGCCAGTGCGAGAACGCTCATCGTGAAAAACTCGTCTCCGCGCATTGACGTCAGATCTTTACGATCCCGCCGACCATGCAGTCCGGTTGGAGTTTTCAGACCAATCAGACGATTGTCCTATTCAGCAGCGAATGGATTCTCTGCTACGGGCTGTCGCGCCCGAGGGCCAACTGCGACAAATAAACGGGGAAGGGATTCCCGATGAATCGACGTTGTTTCTTTCAACACACTTCTTTGGCCGCGCTCAGCGGCTTGATGACACTCGCCGGGTGCCGGCATTCCCAGCATGCTCACGTGCTGAAGAACAACGACAAGGATCTCGTTGGCAGCCACAACGCCGGCTCGGAAACATACAAGCCGTTGATTGACGAATCAGTGGCCAAACTGCTCGGCCGCGGCTGCGTCGTGACCGACATCCAGCCAGCCAGCGTGACGATCGGTGAGAAGCGACGCATCTGCTTCGTTGGCGTCGAGAATTGCACGGCGGAAGAAATCGGTGACTTCAAAGAGCAGATCTATGAAATGATCGACTCGAAGATCAACGAGTCGCAGCAGTATCACCAGGTCAGTCGCCGCTACGTGGACTCAGGCTTGAAGCAACTCCGCATTCGGCCGGACGAGCTGTTCGTCAAAGAGAACCAGCGGAACTTCCAAACGGTCATGGAGGAGATGGGCCAGCCGTTCGACTATTTGCTGTATGCCAAGCTGACGTCTGGCACGACCAACCAAAACGGCGACTACCAGCGCGATTACTTGCTGACGCTGGAATTGGTCAACATCCACAATGGCGACTACGAAAAAGAGTCCGCCAACCTCCGCAAGGGCTACCACAAGACGTGGCTCGGCAAAGTGCTGAAGTACTAGCCGACGAAAACCGCATGAACGGCTCTCGTCACAATTTGCTGAGGAAGACTTCCGAAGTCTGTAGGACATCGGAAGTCTTTCGTTATTGGGGTGAAGCAATTGGCCGTTGGTTATTGGTCGTTGGTCATTGGTCATTAAGACGTGCGATCGGACGAATCTGTTTACTGGGGCTTCTGATCGCATCGGGCTGTTCGACGTATGCGGATCGTTTGCGTGGCGTGCGGACGGAGTTTTATTCCGGCAACCTCAACGCGGCAGATCAGTTCGTCAAGAAAGAACTCCCGAAACGGGGACGGGCGAAAGAGGCCGATGTCCTGAAGCTCGAACGAGCGATGGTCGAACTTTCTTCCGGCCGGCCGGCCGATGCGGAACGGACGTTGAGAGAAGTTCGCGATCGGTTCGATTTCCTCGAACAGAAAGATCTTGCTGAGGGGGCCGCGTCCTACCTGACCGACGACACGCACCGCGCGTATGCAGGTGAAGACTACGAACGAGTGCTGATTCGAGCGTTCTTGGCGCTCAGCAACTTGATGCACGACGGCTCCGATGCCGGCGCATACGCGCTGCAAGTCAACGACAAGCAGCAGCAGATCATCGAAGCGGGAGCGAAGAACGGGGCCGAGAATCCGAAGCTCGATTACAAACGAGTCGCGTTCGGTGCCTATGTCAGCGGCATGTTGCGTGAGGCGACGCTCCGCGATTACGACGACGCGAAGCGGTCGATTCAGCTCGTGGCGAACTGGGAACCGGAGTTCAAATCGGCTCAGCAAGACTTGAAGCGAGTGACTCACGGTCGGCATTCGGCTCCCGGAAACGGCGTGGTCTATGTTTTCACGCTCGTTGGTCGAGGCCCCTACAAAGAAGAGCGAAACGAAGAACCGACTCAGGTGGCGATGCTCATCGCCGATCAGATTCTTTCCGCCGTTTCAAAACACTCCGTCACGCCGACGCTGGCTCCGGTGAAAGTGCCGGTGGTGGTCGTACCGCACAACCAAGTGCAGACGGTGCGAGTCAACATTGATGGCAAAGAGGCCGGGCTGACAGAAACAATCACCGATGTCGGTCAACTGGCGGCTCAGCAGTTTGATGCCGTCTTCCCGCATGTGATGGCGCGGACGATCGTGCGCCGTTGTGTGAAGAAAGGTTCGCTCTACGCCGCGAAGGAAGCGGTGCATGTCGAAAACCCGCTCGCCGAATTGGCCTTCGATGCGGTGGGTGTCGCCTGGGAAGCGACCGAGAACGCGGACACGCGCTGCTGGGGCTTGTTGCCGGACAAGATCCAAGTCCGCCGCATCGAACTCCCCGCCGGCAGACACCGTTTGGCGTTACAAGCGGCGTCCGAATCTGGTCAACCGATCGGCAACGCTGAGCAGGCGGAGTTCGAGGTCTTCGATGGTCGTAACACCTACGTGCTTGCGAACTTTCCTGGGAAATCTTTGGTCGGACAAATCCTAGTTAATCGGGATGCGCGAGACAGTCTGACAACCGCGCCACCGAGGCTTCCAAACTACGGCGAGGGTATTGGTTGGCCCAAGAAAGAGCCGCTGCCACCCCCAACTTCAGGGCCGTTGCCGCCGGATGAAGAGTTGCGATAGTCCGCCTGCTGGAACGCTCCGACTCCGAGCGCTACGATACGCCGCCTCGTCAGATTCACCGGTATTTGGATAGCACTCATGACACCCCGCGAAGTTTTGGCTCTTTGTCGCGAACGCGAAATTCAGGCGATCGATCTGCGGTTCATGGATTTTCCCGGTACTCAAAAGCATTTCACGATCCCGGCCAAGACGCTGAAGGAAAAGAGTTTCGAGGACGGCTTCGGCTTTGACGGCTCTTCGCTGCGAGGTTGGCAGGCGATCAACGAAAGTGACATGCTCGTCGTTCCGGAACCGAGCACCGCGATCGTCGATCCGTTCCTCAGCCACACGCTGGCGATGACCTGCAACATCCTCGATCCGATCACGCGGCAAGATTATCCGCGCGACCCCCGCAACGTGGCGCGAAAGGCGACCAACTACATGCTGCAAACGGGGATCGCCGACGTGGCGAACTTCGGCCCTGAGGCGGAATTCTTTGTCTTTGATGATGTCCGCTTTGATCAGAACGAACACGAAGCCTTCTACCACGTCGATAGCATCGAGGGTCAATGGAATCGCGGTCGCGGTGCGAAGACGCCGAATGCCGGTTATCACATCCGACACAAAGAGGGTTACTTCCCGACTCCGCCGGCAGACACTCTGCAAGACTTGCGCACGGAGATCATGCTCAAGCTGATGGAGTGCGGCGTTGAGGTCGAAGGCCAGCACCACGAAGTCGCGACGGGCGGGCAATGCGAAGTCGATATGAAATACGCCCCGTTGTTGCGAACGGCTGACAACCTGTTGCTCTACAAGTACATCGTGAAGAACGTCGCGGCTCGGCACGGCAAGACGGCGACGTTCATGCCCAAGCCGCTCTTCAACGACAACGGTTCGGGAATGCATCTGCACTTTTCGTTGTGGAAGCAGGGACAATCGTTGTTCGCCGGTTCGGGATACGGTGGCCTCAGCGATCTCGCAATGCACGCGATGGGCGGCATCTTGAAACATGCTCCCGCACTCATGGCTTTCTGCTGTCCCACGACCAACAGCTACAAGCGGCTTGTTCCCGGCTTTGAGGCTCCGATCAATCTGGCCTACAGCTACCGCAATCGCTCTGCGGCGATTCGTATCCCGGTGCATAGCCCCGGCCAAGAAAGTAAGCGGATTGAGTTCCGCATTCCGGATGCCTCCTGCAACGGTTACTTGGCGATGTCCGCCGTGTTGATGGCCGCGATCGACGGCATCCAAAACCGCACGCACCCCGGCCCGCCGTTCGACAAAGATTTGTACGACCTCGAACCCGAAGAGTTGAAGTCGGTGCCAAAGGTGCCGAGTTCACTCGACGAATCGCTTGCCGCTCTGCGTCGCGATCATGAGTTCCTGCTACGCGGCGATGTCTTCACAGAAGACGTGATCGATACGTGGATTTGGTACAAGACCACGCAAGAAGTCGATGCCCTCCGCCAGCGGCCGCATCCGTTTGAATTCACGATGTACTACGACGCATGATGCAACCGACGAAGTCCCCCCACTGAGCTTGCCTCAGTGGATTCAGGCTTATGCACTACGCAAAGTTTCTAGCCGAGTGAGTCCGTTCGTAGTGCAAAGGCCCTATTCCACCGAGGCAAGCTCGGTGGGGTTTGTGTCACTGTTCCCGTTGCGGGGCCGATTGGCCAATTCTTCGTACACACTAACGATGCTCCGAACGTTCTCCTCAAACGTATGCCGTAGCGCGAGTTCTCTTGCCGCACGAGACATCGCGGCACGACGTTCCGGGTCGAGCGTTTGCCGCATCAACTCCGCGAGTCCCACTGAATCGGCCGGGTCATCAAGCAAGAAGCCCTGCTCACCGACGGTCATCAGTTCGCCCGCTCCGTTGAACTTCGTGGTGACCACTGGCAATCCGCAGGCAAGTGCTTCGAGGACCACCAAACTACACGGGTCATAAAACGTCGGCTGCACGTAAACGTCAGCCGCTGCGTAGAAGTCGCGCGGATCATCAACCGCTCCGACAAATGTCGCGTCACGATCAACTCCATGCCAACGCGCCAGCAGTCGCATCGCGTGCGTTCGCTTACCGCCAACCACAACAACCTTCGCACGAGTTGCTTCATTTCGCAGCCGGCCGAGCGCCCTGATCAGCGTCGGTACGCCCTTGAGTTTCAGGTTGTGGGCCACGATCAAAAACAGGATTTCATCCTCGGCAATGCCCAGTCGTTGACGAGTCGGCTCGCGATGCTCAGTTCGCCATTCTGGTGAAAAGCGTTGCACATCAACGCCGTTATAGATCAATCGCAATCGCGAATCGGGCAACCCGTGCAGTCGCTGCATGTCGCAATAAACCATCTGCGACAAAGCCAACACCACCGGACCATTCGCCGAGCCCAATTGCAGCCAAGTCAGTTCAGCGAATTCCCGGTAACGTGGCAAGAATCGATCGATTAAACGCTTGATCGGGTGCATCCATTTGGGGGCAAGCATCAGGTTGCGTTCTTCCGCCGCCGTTCGCGAACCGCCATGCGGCTGCAAGATGTCGCCGTACCAACCGAAGCCCATGTCGTGAACGATATCGAGATCAAGCTGCCGCAAAATGGCTTCAGCCGCACGCGCTCTTTCGATGCGGCAACGATGCGGCGGAATCGGATGTGGCACGATCCAGCTCGTGAGCGAGTTCTCATATCCGTAGGACGGGCACTCTTGTCCGTCGTCTGGCATTTGACGGGCAAGAGTGCCCGTCCTACGAAGTTGCTCTTGGACAGGGTCAACGGGTTTTGGCGGTACTTGAAACGAAGTTGCCACGACATGCACTTCGTGCCCCAGCCTCAGCAACTGCCGAGCGAACTGGTCGGTCCATTGTTCCACGCCACCACGGCGCGGGTCGAAATGATCCAGCACCAGGCCAATCTTCATCTCAAGCAGCCCTCCGAGCGGGGGCTGCAAACGTGTGTTGCACGTTGCGAACTGATCGACGTTGGACCTTGGGCACGGCGAGCATCACATCGGGATCGCAGCGGTGCGTCTTCCGAAACAATTGCACCGCGCGCCAAATCACAAGCCGCCACACCCAGCGTTCACCAGCAAAGACATCGCGGGTTGATTGCCCTCGATATGCGCGGATGAAGCGAACGCAGTCAGATTTCGTCAGCCCATATTCCCACGCGGAAAACAGCAATCCGGCGAGATCCTTGATGAGCCAAAACAGCGGCACTCGCCGACGTAACATGGCTCGATGCAGGTCAATCACTCGTAGTCGGAGCGGACCTTGCGAATTGTTTCCTGCGAGGCCAACCGCAATTGCCTCATCCGCTTCTTGAAACACGCCATTAACTCTCGGCTTGATCAGCGGATGTCGAATTTGTTCGAGGTCAGTGGCGCGAACGCTCGACAACTCCAACCAAAGATGACACAGATAATAGTCGCGGTGATTCACCCCGGCGTCGTGCATCTGCTTCGTCGTTGCCGCGATCGCCTCGATCACCTCACGACGAAACACCGGAGACGGCGGTTGTCCTGGCCACTCTTGGCCGATCTTTTCGAGATCACGGCAATCGGACAACGCGCGCATCAAAAGGAACGACTGTCGCGTCGCCGGATTACGTCCTCGTTCGCCAAATCCAACAACCGCAACGCTCGGAATTCCGACGTCATTGAGCCGACGAATCGCCTCGAACTCATTCCGAGCACTCAGCACCGGCCAGCGCCCGGCCAGCAGCGATCGGACGATGCGCTCCCAACCGTAGCCGTGATGCCGCTTGAGAAAGTAGGTCTCGCCGCCGATCTCAACTTGCAACGTCTGTCGGCCTTCAACGTGCCGAAAGAGTTTCCCCGTGAGCGCGAAGACCCGATCGAAGGCCGACGGGCCGTCTCCGAGATGCGTCGCGATTTCAGGAGCGAGTTCGATCATGTCTTTATTCAACGTAGCCGTCATCACTCCGCGTGACGAGCCGAACGCTTCAGACAGCGTCGGTAAACATTCGGCTCGTCACGCGGAGCGATGACGGCTACGTATTTGCGGCTTACGCCGCCCGCTGCAATCTCAGAGAAACCGGTGCCGCTACTTGCCGACGCGATGCAACCGCCACATCGTCGAAATGACGAGCCACTGCCGCGCGGAAGGCAGCGGCCACTTCGGGTTGTCCCTTCCAATTCTTCATAAATCGCAACCAATCACGATCACGTCGCGGCAGTAACGTCACGTCGAACCAATGTCGCCAGGTGCCGTCGAGGTCGATGATTTTCAATTGTCGATCCGGCGTCACCATGAAGTTCGTCGCCTTCATATCGCCGTGACCGATTCGCATTTCACCCAGCGTGTGCCAGATGTGGGCGAACTGAGCCGCCAGTTGATCTAGTTCTGTGGTCGATAGCGGAGTCCGTTTCAGGAATTGATCGAGTCGCATTCCTTCGACGTGCTCAGTCAATACGAACGACCGGAAGCGACACGGACCCAAACGATCTTCAACCATCGCCAGCGGCCGAGCCGTGGCGATGTTGGCTTCGAGCATTTCACGGCCATAGACCCACGCTCGGCTGGCGCGAGTAAACCACAGCAGGTGCGTCAGCGTGTGTCCCAAATCTCGCAGATGAAACCGCTTCAATACTCCGTTTGCCGTCGTTGGAAATTGTCCGGTCGAGCCCGGATCTCGCAGCGGGACTTGCGCCACAGTCGTCCGATCGTCGCGTTTCAACGACCGGCCCGCATCAATGAAGGTATCGGGATCGGACCACAGTCGATCAACCAGTTCTGGAGAAATGCGGTTGTCATAGACGATTCGACGAAGCGGAGTCTGCTTCACCGACACGTGCGCACCACGTAACTCAAAGTTCCACGGCCAGTCGATGTCTGGCAGGAACTCGGCCAACGCTGCCAGCGGCACGGTGACGAGCGACAACACCGGCCGGATCACCTCTTTGTAGATCGTGCCGCAGAAGTCGTTGACCCCTTCGACAAAACGATTCCACCAGACCGGCTTGAGGTACTTCATCGCGACCTCTTCCAGCTTCTCCATGATCCACAAGGTTTCGTGCTCGACCATGCGTGCTTCGATGTCGAAGTGCCACCACGGCATCGAACCTTCCGCCCACTTCAGCAGCAAGTCATCTCGCGGGTCGCTGCTGAATCGCTCCGGATGATGCAGTTGTTCGCGATGCAAAGCGGGCGCAATTTCGGTCGTCGGCTCCAGTGTCATTTGTCGCACTGCTTGCTCGGAATCCGCTCGTAGTTGTTGAACCTTGAGGGCAATCGAATGTGGAGCTGGCGGCAGAACTGAGGCGACGTCCGTTCGCGCCACGGTTCCACCCACTCGAACAGCCGACGAGCCGGCCACTTCGTGATTTGTCATCGCCGCAACCGGGCGCTGAGTCCGAGCTGGCAATACCGGCGGTGTCCGTTCGAGAAACACTGGCAGAGTTTCGTTGTTTGAAGTCATCGCCCTCGACACCTTCGGTGGCTGCTCCTGCGACAAATGCAGCGCGAGATCATCAAACCCCGGAATAGACAGGGACGGATCGTTGATGGTTGCGTGAGGTTCGTTCGGTTGAGTCATGTTTCCCCCTAAATGTCTTGTCTCAGTCGTAGCACAGGCGGCCCGCCTGTGTTTTCATTTCACCGGACACCACGATCAGGCAAGCCGCCTGCTCTACGTTTACGCCGCGACGCCGGCGCGTCTCGGCACCGCCGGAATTCGGCGAGCCACTTCTCCAAACACAGAATCGACAGACAAAGTTTTCATGCAGCGATGATGCCCCAACGGGCAGACTCGCTGCTGACACGGCCCGCAATCGACGGGTAACTGCAAGTGAGTCGCTTGCGGATGAAACGTCTCGCTCCAAGCAATGTGCGTCGGACCAAACAAAGTGATGACCGGCACGTCAAACGCTGCCGCAAAGTGACGCGGCCCCGAATCAGTTGTGACCAACAAGTCGGAATGACGGATCGCCGCTTTCGTCAGCCCCAGGCTCGGTACCTCGCCTGCCAAGCTGACCACGCGCGGATGAGCCGCGTCTTTCACGATGCGTTGTGCGGTCACTCGTTCGCTCGGTCCACAAGCGATCAAAACAGTTCGTCCCAATTCAACGGCCACGCGGCGAGCCAGTTCGGTGAACGATTCGACCGGCCAATCTTTTGCCGCCCCAAACGCGCCACCTGAATTCAGGCAGACATAACCGCGCGAGTCGGCCAGCGGATGCCGCTGCCAGAATTGATCCAGCGCTTGCTCGTCGCCCGGCAGTGTTGTCAGTTCGATATGCCGTGACAGCGATCGGCAGCCCAGTTGAGCGACCAGTTGCAACATCTCGTCCAGCACCGGATGCGGTACTGTGAGCGATGGGGCTGGAACTGGATCAGTCAGCAACAAACTTCGTCCGTTGCGAGCGTAACCGATCGTCTGTTTGGCACCGGACATCCACGCCCACGCCGCCGATCGAAATGAGTTCGGAAAGATCACCGCCAGATCAAACCGCTCGCGACGCAGCGTCTTGAGAAATCCCCAACCCGCCCGCTCCGCTTGCGAACTTTTTGGGTCATGAATCAACACCCGGTTCATCAACGTTGTCCCGGCCAGCACGTCCGTCACATAAGGCCGCATCACGCCGACAATCTCGGCATCGTTGAACTGTTGCCGCAGCGCACGGAGAGCCGGTGTCGCCATCGCGACATCGCCAATCCAGTTCGGCAACCATACGGCTAGTTTCATGATCGGGGCTCAGGGTTCATCCGGGGTCAGGCACCGCACTTATATCTCACGCCGCATCGCGGTGTTCGCGGATGCTGCTGACGATTCGCGATGTCGAGACGTTGGGGACTTCACTCAGAGTGCAAACTTCACCGCCGTAACTTTCCACCAGTTCGCGACCGACGATGACCGATGTCGTCCCACCTTTGACGAGTACGTTCGGCCGCAGTTGTTCCAGCAATTCCAGCGGCGTATCCGCGTCAAAAACCACCGCGTGATCCACGCACTCAAGCGCCGCCAGCATCATCGCTCGCTGCTCCTGCGAGATGACCGGGCGTGTCGGACCTTTCAGGCGTCGGACGCTGGCGTCGCTGTTGATCGCGACGATCAGGCAATCGCCGAGTGCGGCCGCCTCTTGCAGGTATTGCACATGACCGGCATGCAGCAGATCGAAGCACCCGTTCGTGAACACGACTTTCTGGCCGAGCTGTTTGCGAGCATCCACCAACCGCGCGAGTTCGTCGGACTCGCTCATCTTTTCGTGAACCTTGCGCGAGCCGCCCAGCAGATCGCCCAAAATCTCTTGCCGAGAGATCGCTACCACACCGATCCGTTCCACTTCCAAGCCACCAGCGATGTTCGCCAAGCGACACAAATCTTGCGGACACAATCCGTCCGCCAGACCGACACCGATCATCGCCAGGACCATGTCGCCCGCACCGGTGATGTCGTAGACCTCACGCTTGCGCGTCGGAAACAGTTCGGCCGAGCCATCGGACAGAGACAACGCGATGCCATCTTTGTCGAGCGTCACGAAAGCGTGTTCCAGTTGCAGCGTCTCAACCAATTGCCGTCCTGCGGCAAACGCATCTTCCGTTGTGCGGACCTCAAGCCCGGTCGCCAGTTTCGTCTCCAGCCGATTCGGAGTGATCGCAGTCGCGCCGGTGTATTCGGTGTAGTTGGCTTTCGGCCCCGGATCGAC
This sequence comes from Planctomyces sp., assembly GCA_031387195.1. Classification (GTDB taxonomy): domain Bacteria; phylum Planctomycetota; class Planctomycetia; order Planctomycetales; family Planctomycetaceae; genus SXKJ01. The sequence goes on from JANNDA010000976.1 coordinate 13,562, forward strand.
GAGGACCGGAATTCCCTTCGCTTTCGCCGCAGCAATCACCGTTCGCAACACACGCGGCGTGCAAACACCTTTCGAGTAATCAGAGATCAGTACCGCTTGATGGCCATCCAACTGCATCAAAACTCGGTGAATGAATTGTTCTTCCAAGCTGGCTGGCAACGCATGACGCGACTCGCGATCGACTCGCAAAATCTGATGCGGATGACGGCTCTGTGCCTTGCCGATAAATCGCATTTTGACCGTCGTCGGGCGAGACTCATCGGTGAGTACGGACGAGCAATCAACTCCCGCATTCGTCAGCGAAGCATGAAGTTCTTCCCCGTCACTGTCGCGCCCGACCACACCGGCGATCGTGACTTCCGCATCGAGTCCACGAATCATGTTCGCGACATTCGCCGCACCGCCGAGCCGCATTTCGTCGTGCTCTTGCCGCAGCAAAATCACAGGGGCTTCTTGGCTGATGCGCTCGGCATCGCCCCAAACGTAGCGGTCCAAAATCAAATCACCGATAACCAACAACCTGGGATGACCAAGTTGTTGAACGACGTCAATTAAGTGGTACGACATCTCGGTTCGCCATCCTTTGCGAACGATTTTCGACGGTCGATCGAAGGTGCAAAAACACCTTCGCCTGTTAAAGGGGGCGGAGTGTGCCTCTCAAGGCAAAATGCGTCAATCCCGGTTCTTGGGGTGCAAAGTGAACCGGGTGTGCGACAGGGTTTGTCTCCCCAGGCCGATGGCCTGGGCTGACAGAGGGCTGCCCCTTGGGGCAACGCCGTTAAGAATTGGTTCTTCTGGGTTTGCAGTGGCCGAGGCCTCTTGCCCGCGAAAAACCTGGGAATCTTCCACGGTGGATTTTGGGAGGCATCGCTCCGATGTCCAATGGCGACAATCACCCTGTTGCTGACCAGAAAGCTCCGGAATTCGACCGTTGAAATCCGCTATTGGACATCGGAGCAATGCCTTAAAAAATCCACTGCGGATTGACTCTGCACCCCCATTGTCGG
>JANNDA010001026.1:0-3992 GCA_031387195.1 Planctomyces sp.
CCCCGACGGCACGGCCGCGGCTGTGCCCGAAGCGGGCCTCCATCTCCGCGACCCACTGGCAGTGAGTCGTGCCGCACAAGCCATACCCGTGCGCGAACAGCCCGGTCCAGTACTCGCGGCCGCGTGTGTCGAGTCCCTTGCCGAACCCTTGGCCCCAGAGGTTCTCGGACCCTTCCTCGCCGTGCCAATAATGTGTGTTGCGCCAGAGCCACGCAGCCAGCGCCTTGTCCTCGTCCGTGGTGCACTCGCGCCCGGTGACTCGCGTGTAGGTGTTGGCCTGGGTGGCGAACAGCCGTTCCCACGTCGAGCATGCGAGTTCGCCCGGATACCACGGATGATCGGTCTTCAACTGCGGATCGCCGACATCGGCACGAGCCTGCGAGACGACGAAGAACAACATGAGGGTGGAAGTGACTCGAAGCATGGGAACCCCGCGGGAATCCGAAGCCCACTCGACAAGCACTCGTTCGAGTCTCGAACTCGCACTTCGGACGTCACGTGTTCTTGAACAGGTTCAAAGGACGTCTGCTGCATGAGTCGTCGAAGAAGAACTGCCGCGACCGGTGTGTCGCTATTTCCTTTCCTGGATGTGCTGATCTGCACAATGGGGTCGCTGATTCTGTTGCTTATTGTCGTCACCAAAAAAGTTCAGCCCGCGATCGCCGAGAAAGCTCGTCAGGCCGCCATTGCTGCGAAACTGGAACAGGCTGCAACTGAAGTCACAGACGAAGTTCCTGTCACGGAAGTGATCAAGTCGTCGGCTGATGATTCAGTACCGGAAGACAACTCATTGAATGAATGGCGAACGCAAATCGAAACGCTGGCATCCGAGCGTGATTTGAAACAAACGCAACTGACGGCGTTGGAACGTAAGCTCCTCGCGGCCCAAGCGGCGACGAAGCGAACGCAGGAGCTAGCGGCTTCGAAGCACGAGCGGTTGCAGGCCATTCGTGAATCTCAACAGCAAGCGGTGGCAGAGCGAAAACGGCTCGTCGCAGAAGCGACGGTCGTCCGCGAAGAGTTGTCGGCAGCCGAGCAGCGGCTCGCTGAGGCCAAGGAAAACCAGAAGACTGCTCGCAGTAAGTTTGCCTTCGTGCCGTTTGACGGACGAACGGGAACAACCCGACGACCGATCCTCATTGAATGTACGGAGACGTTCATTCGGTTCGTGCCCGAGGACATCCGGCTGACGTCCGAGGAACTCAACGGCTTCACGACGGGCTTTAATCCGTTGTTGAACGCATCTCGTGAGCTGGTTCATTTCTGGAACGTCTACGACCGGGTTCATGCGGAGGAGGCTGAAACAGATGAGACCACCGACAAAGACTTGCTGAGCTTCGGCAGCTCGGGGAAAGAGCCGTATGTGTTGCTGCTCGTTCGCCCGAACGGAGCGATGTCGTTTTTGATTGCCAAGAACTTTCTTGCCAAATTGAAGATTCCGCACGGTTATGAATTGCTCGACGACGGCATGGAGTTGGAATTCAGCGAGCCCAATCCGGATGCCCAAAAAGTCTGCCAACAGGCGATCGAAGAGACATTGAGCGAACGTGGGAAGGTGATGCAGTTGGTGGCGGGGAATCGCGCACTGCAAAGTGATCAACTGCAATTGGACCCGAACAATCGAGCGTTCGTTCCGATCGAATCCGGTGAGTCCGCAAAGTCTGCGGTTGGCACACGTTCGCCCAGCAGCAACGGCTTGCCCAACAAGACGAGTGCCTCAACAGCCGGCTTGCCACGTGGTCGCGAAGGTGGTTCGGAGCCGTTTAGCCCCAACTCCAACGGGGTGGGCGCAGTCGGCGACGGACGTCCTGAATCGAGCGGCACACTCGCCGATCGCGCGGCGGTTAAACGTCCTCTGGATGACCGCATGAGAAGTTCGGGGGTACGCCCTGAATCAGACTTCGTGCAAGCAAAGACGGATCAAACCTCCGGTGGCGGGGGCTCGAAGTCATCAACCAAACCAAACGGGCCATCGAATCGGCGCGGCCGTCCGGAAGGGGCCGACTTAGGTGCAGTGCCTCCTGAAGAGACGTTGCCACGATCGTCGTCGTCGTTGGCCAACGATGACTCAAAGCCGTTCCCGTTGGGGCAACCCAATCGTACCGCTAAGTCCACAGGTGGAACGGCGACTTCTCAAAGCCGGCCAACCTCCAGCTCAAGCGGACGTGAGTCGTCTGGATCAACCGCGAACAATGCTCGACCTAGCGGCTCGCCAACTGGCGAACAGAGCGGGCCGGGGCAACGTTCATCGGGGAGTGGCGATATTCGGCAACACAAAAAGCGATACGCGATGTCGCGCGCCGGCATCGGGCTGGAAAAGGCGATTCCCATTCGTATCTGGTCAAACCGCATCTTGGTGGGCGAAGAGTTTGAGATTCCGGTCGATGCCAATGTCCGCACCGAGAGTCTCGTGAATCGCGTGTTGATCGGCTTGGATCAAGTTCAAGCGAGTTGGCCCAGTGCGGGTGTCGGTTATCACTGGGTGCCCACGCTGAGGTACGAAGTGGTTCCTGGCGGCGATCAAGTTCAGCAACGTTTGAACTCGGCACTGTTCGACCTCGGACTCGTGTCGAGCGTGACGTTTTTAGATGCCGACCCGGACGCGCCCGCAAAGCCAAAGAACACAACGTCTCCGAAGAAGTCGAGCCCTTCCAACAGCGGTCAGACAATGCCGCCGCGCGAGCCTTCCCGCGCTCGCGCGGCGGTTTCGGTGGGAACCAGAACTCCGATCGGAGGTGACCGATGAGCCGTCGTCGTCCACCACGTGAGGAAGCACACTTCGGGTCCGACTCGTTTTTGGATGTCATCGCCAACGTCGTCGGCATTTTGATCATTCTGCTGGTGCTTGCGGGCCTGCGTTCCAGCAAAGTTCCTGACGTTGTTGAAACGACAACGCCGCCAACCGAAGAGATCGCGCCGGTTGAAGTCGTTGCGGCTGCGGCACTCGCTTCACCCAACGACGAACTCGCTGAAACACGGAAGCAAAAACTTGTGGCCGTGCAATCGGAGGCCGAACGACTGCAAAGTGAACTCAACAAGCTTCGCCGCGCGGCAAGTGACCGAGAGACTCGATTGAGCGAGTTGCAATCGCAAGACGCTGCGACTCGCAATCGGCTCACGGCACTCGGTTCGACGTTGGAAGGGGAATTGGCGGCACTCGCCGAGAACCGTTTGCAAACAGAGAAACTGTCTGCGGCGGCTCAAGCGGTGCGTGTCAAACTGAAGAAACGTGAAGCGGAGGTCGCGGCAGCCGAGCAGACGCCGCATCGCATCGAGCGATTGGAACATCGCATCACGCCAGTCAGCCGAGTGCTCAGCGAGAACGAAACCGAACTTCACTTCCGTTGCATCGGCGGCCAAGTCGCTCCCGTGCCGATCGAAGAGTTGGTCTCACGGATGAAAACGCAAATGGAACGTCAACGTGATTTCATCATCCGCGCTCGACGCTACTCCGGGTCAGTCGGCCCGGTTCGCGGCTTCAGCGTGAAGTATCTCGTTGAACGAGAAGAGTCGCTCGGCGGCAGCTTTGTCAGAGTCATGGTCACCCAGTGGGAAGTCGTTCCAGAAACAGATTTCGAAGGCGAAACGAGCGAGGACGCTTTGCAAAATGATTCCGAGTTCCGCAATGAACTCCGCAAAGCGGAGCCCGGTTCGACGATCACGTTCTGGGTCTATCCCGACAGCTTTGCGCTCTATCGGCAACTTCAGACTGTGGCCCATCGTGAGGGCTTCACCGTCGCCGCTCGCCCGATGCCGGCAGGTCTCCCGATCATGTTCTCGCCGAAGGGAAGCCGCTCTGCGGCCCAATGACCAAGAATTATGGAGTTAGTGCGAAACAAGCGTTTTATTTGCGCATCTTTGAGGGGAATTCAAAATTGCTGGTACTCATAGATTCCATGTGCAGTTCGCCCCCACCGACCCCGCGTCGGTGGAGCGCTCACTGAAAGCTAATGCGGACGGCGAACTACTTCTGACGCCCCCGCCGACCCTGG
>JANNDA010001034.1:0-3346 GCA_031387195.1 Planctomyces sp.
GGATTATCCCCCGCTCAAGATCAACACCTTTCACGGCGTACGGAGCGGTGACGGCTACGTACCTGCGGCTTCGCCGCGCTACTTCTCTGACGGACCGCTCAATGTCACCGGAATATTGGTTCGTCGGCCTTCTCGGATCACCGTCACGATGACCTGTTCGCCGGGACGTTTCTTCTCGATGGCCGTGAGAAAATCGTCTTGAGTTTTTACGTCTTCCCCATCAACGGCGACGATCAGGTCAGCCGACTCCCGATCGGCTCGTTCGACGACGAAGGGGCCAGTTCGTTTACGCGTGACCTTCGGGCCCTTCAAACCGGCGCGCTCCGCAGAGCCGTTGGGTTGCAATTGAGCGACCATCAAACCTTTGTCGGTTTCAAACAACCGAATGCCGATCTCCGGACGAATCACTTTGCCCAGCCGGATCAACTCCGGTACGACACGAGCCACGAGACTCACGGGGATCGCGAAGCCGACACCGGCACTCTGCCCGGTTTTGCTGGCGATGGCCGTATTGATGCCAATCAGTCGGCCATGCGTGTCGAGCAGCGGGCCGCCAGAGTTTCCGGGGTTGATCGAAGCGTCGATCTGGATGATTTGTTTGACGGATCGATTGCCGCGAATTTGCAGCGAGCGGTCGAGACTGGAAACAACACCGGAGGTCAGCGTTCGTTCGAGCCCAAACGGATTGCCGATCGCGAAACAACGCATGCCGACGCGCAACTTGCTCGAATCACCCAACGCGACAGGATACAGCACTTCCGGCGGTGCCTTGATCCGAATGACAGCACAATCGTTCTCCGGGTCCGCGCCGACAAACGAGGCGTCGTACTGCTTGCCGTCATAGAGAGTGACGACAACATCGTTCGCATCGGCAATCACATGAAAGTTAGTCACGACGTGCCCCAGCTTGTCGATGATCGAGCCAGAGCCCGTCCCCTCGGCATGAACATCAAAAATCAGAGCGGCTGAATGCGTACTCTTCGTGTTGATGTTCACGACGCTTTTGTTAATCGCCTCATACACCGCAACGTTGACTGCCTCATCGGGAGTCAGCCCTTCGCGGTTGTAGACGGGAGGCAAATTTGTCGGTGCGAACGTGCGGTTCTCTTCGATCGAGAAGGATGCCCGCGTGACATTCTTCTCCGTCGCGCCGCGGTCTTCAGCATCGGCTGGATTGAGCCACGGTGCCTCGTGAAACGACAAGGCAATCAAGCCACCCAGGATTGCCGAACAGCAACAGCCAACGATGTAACGCATGGTCTTTCGATCCTCGACCGCGGTCGGAATAGTATTTCGCAGGGGGCGAGGTATAAGTCGTTCGTTCAAATGGCTCAAGATGAAGCACTCCACGATGTGTCTGTGCCACACCACTCAGTCACCTGAAGCACTCGATAAGCGGGATTAACTCATGCGAAAGTCGATGAACCGAGTCGGCATCCTCACGGCGGGTGGTGACACTCCCGCACTCAACGCCACGCTTTACGGAGCGGTTGAGCAAGCCAATCGTCACGAAGTGGAAGTCTTCGGCCTCATTAAAGGCTTCGACGGTTTGTTGAATCCTGCGGTTCCACATGTGTTGCTGAATCCGCTGTATCAAACAATTCCCGAATTGGACCCGTGTTTGGGGGGATCGATCATCGGCTCGTCGCGGACTTACATCGATCCGAACAAGCCGGCCGAAATCAAAGCGGTCACAGAGCGATTGAAACGATTGGGGATCGACGGACTCATCTGCATCGGTGGCGACGGCACGATCAGCGGCATGCAACCGGTGTCGGAGTACTTTCCCTGCACCCTCGCGCCGAAGACGATCGACAACGATTTGGGCCTGAACTACATCCACGAGCCAAATGAGTGGTCTCGCGACAATGTCGATGCCTCCGGACAACCGGAGTACCGGCGCACCGCTGGTCGCGAGGAGATTGAGCTTCAAGAGATCATTAACTACGCGACTCCAGGTTATGCGACGGCGGTCTACGTCGTCGTCCAGGGCGTCGAACGCATCCGTACGACGGCCGAAAGTCATCGGCGGATCGCGATCATCGAAGTCATGGGCCGCGAGTCCGGATACATCGCACTCGGCTCGGCCTACGGCCAGCCGGACTTGGTGCTGCTTCCGGAAGTGCCGCTCAATATCGACCGAGTCGAGCAGAAGATCCGTGAAATTTATGACATGCAGAAACATGCGGTCGTCGTGATTGGCGAAGGAGTCAAAGACGAATCCGGCCAGCCGTTGGGAGCGGTCAACAATCAAAGTAAAGACCCGGCTGGCAACGTACTTTTCAACGGTGCTGCCGAAGCGTTGCAAGACATTCTGATCAAGCGGCTCGGCGACACCTATTTCCAAAAGAATCGCCGCCACGATTCGGCCAAGTCTGCAATCTTCACTCGAAAAGTCGGACATACTCAGCGCGGTGGCCGGCCGATCCAATTCGATCGCTTCTATGCCAGCCAACTCGGCGGCAAGGCGTTTGAACTGCTCATGGCTGAGCAGAACGATTCCATCGCCACGTTGCAGTGGTCCGAGAACAAAGGCTTCTTCTTGGACTCGCTCGCTGCCAATAAACTCAAGGACCAGTGGGGCATGATTCACCCACGGCTCGTGCATCGTTCGTTCTACGACGAACACAAGTTTCAGCCTTCAAAACTGGGCGTCGAGTACTTGCGATCGATCTTTACTAATGCCATCGGGCAAGATGACACGGAGGTCATCCGTGCCAAGCTCTTCAACCCCGGCAATTTGGTCACGCAGTATCAGAGCGTGAATGTCGATGTGCAGAAGCGGATTCGGTACTTGGACAAGGCCGTGAAATAACCCGGAGGATGGGCAATCCTTGGACCAGCCCAAGGATTGCGAACGCTGGGTTAAGGATCGGCGCGTCAATAAGTGTCGGATCGTGGCTGAGGCGTCTCGCCTCAGGACTGGGGCGGGACGCCCCAGCCACGACAGTTATTGATGCGCCGATCCTAAGAGTGGGACTGATGGTTTGACACGGGACAGGTTCCTGAGAATCAGGCCACAGGCCTGAGGGATTGGCGGGGGGCATTTTCCGCCGTAAAAAGCTTTTGGCCCTCTGACGATCCTCTCTCGGCCGGTGCGTTTGGAGGACGATCACCCTTGGCCTGCATCCTCGCTAATCGCTCGGCGGCCTCGGTTGATTCCCAGCAGTCACCACGGCGGCTCAGGCTGCATTCGAGGCCGTGAGTCGTCAGCGTGCGTTGGTCGTGCTCGCTGGCGTACTGCACGCCCCGATCCGAGTGCGCGATCAAGCCCGCATCTGAACGTTCCGATGACACGGGAAGTTGTCGTGACACCGCCATCTCCAACGCATCGACCGCCAAGCGG
>JANNDA010001150.1:0-4149 GCA_031387195.1 Planctomyces sp.
GGACCGGATTATCAGCCGCCGGTGTGCGTTCATCCGCAAAGTTAGGAAAGTTAGGATTGAATGACGGCAAGGACATCGGCCGAGGTCCGTGGATTCTCCCTGCACCTCCAGTCCTTCCAGAAACTTCAGCAGCGAGAGGATGCGGTCCTTGCCGCGAGTCATGGGAAAGTCGGCGATGATGTCGTCGGCGAACGCGATCACGGCGACGCGGTCCAAATCCGCCAGCGCGATGTACGCCAGCGCCGCGACGATCTGCCGAGCCAAATCAAACTTCGGCGGCGAGCCGAACGCCATGCTTCGCGAGCAATCCAGCAGCAGATAGACGTGCAAGTCTTCTTCCTCTTGAAATCGTTTCAAGAGCAACTGCCCGTGCCGAGCAAACACGTTCCAATCCAGATGCCGAAAGTCATCTCCATGCGAGTACTCGCGATGATCGGCGAACTCGATGCCGCCGCCGGTCTGCATCGTCCGCCGCTGAGCCAGCAGCGAGCCACGAAACAACCGTCGCGAAACCAGCGACAGGTATTCAAGCTTTTTCAGGAACTCAGTATCGAACAGCGGCATGAGTGCGACAGTTAACCGGGTTGATTCATGGCTTTGTAGCCAAGCTCGCCAGAGCTTGGGATCGCGTAACAACATGCCCCCAATCTCTGGCGAGATTGGCTACGACACGATGCTGTCCAAGTTGTACTTCTCCAGCAGCCGATACAACGATCGGCGCGAGATGCCGAGGGCTTGAGCCGCGCGGCTTTTGTTGCCCTTTTGCTGACGCATGACCTCGACGACGCGAGTTTTCTCAATCGAGGCCAACGTGCCGTCATCGACCAAAGGCATCGCGAAAACGCTGGGTGTTGTCCCAGCGGCGGAAGTCGCGGTCGTGGGATGAAGCACCACGGCCGGCAGTTCGTCGGTCGTGATGAAATGGTCATCTGCCAGGATTTTCCCACGTTCGATGACGTTGATGAGCTGCCGGACGTTGCCTGGCCAGTTGTACGTTTCGAGCACTCGCAACGCGTCCGGAGCAATGTGCCACTCAGGGCCGACGAAGTGATTGACGAGCAGCGTGATGTCGCCGGCTCGTACACGCAGCGGCGGCAGGTCGAGCGACATGACGTTGATGCGGTAGAACAAATCTTCGCGAAAGCGATGCGCGGCGACTTCAACCGCGAGGTCGCGGTTCGTCGCCGTGATGACTCGCACGTTGACGCGGCGCTCTTGCAGCGAGCCGACGCGGCGCATCGAGCCGTCTTGCAGCACGCGGAGCAGTTTCGCCTGCATGACGCCTGGCATCTCACCGATTTCGTTGATGAACAGCGTGCCGCCGTCGGCCAACTCGAACAGGCCGGGCTTAGCGACGACGGCTCCGGTGAACGCACCTTTTTCGTGGCCGAACAGTTCGCTTTCGAGCAACGTCTCGGTCAGCGCGGTGCAGTTGATCGAGATCAGCGGCTTGCCTGCTCGTGAGCTGTGTTCATGCAAACTTCGCGCGACCAGTTCTTTGCCGGTGCCGCTCTCGCCTTGGATCAGAATCGCTTTGTCGCTGGGACCGGCCTTCGCAATCAGCTTGAAGACTTCCTGCATCGCTGGCGATTCGCCGATCATCCGCAGCTTCGGCTGGTTGCGTTCGAGCACCGCCTTGAGCTGCACGTTCTCTTGGCTGAGCTGCCGCCGCTCGTACGCCTTTTGGATGAGCGTTTCGAGTTCCGCCAGCGAGAACGGTTTCAAGAGATAATCGTACGCCCCCAGCTTCATCGCTTGCACGGCGGTCTCGACGGTCCCTTCACCGGTCAGCAGGAGGACTTCGCATTCCGGTGACAGCTCTTTGACACGGTGCAGCAGGTCAATGCCCGTTAGCCCCGGCATCGCCATGTCGGACACGACGACATCGAACTAGCGATCCTGTAACAGCCGGAGTGCATCATTAACTCCGGGAGCCTGTTGCACACGAAACCCGCGGCGAGCAAACCGCTGCGCGGCCGTGTTGCGAAACTCATCGTCGTCATCAACGAACAGGAGTTCGACTTGGCTGGGGTCAAAGACTTTATTCAAAGAGCCGTCGCTCATGGCAGGTCTTTCGCATGGAGTCGTATTTTGGTTCAGCGCGACGCGCCAGCGAGTGGCTGAAGCCTCAACAGATCGAACCCTCGCTGGCGCTTCGGGCTAGTCTGCACGTCGCAGCACCAGAACTTCACACGGCGCGTGCCGCAATACGGCCTCTGTAACAGAGCCTAGCAGAAACCGTTTGACGCCGTGGTAGCCGTGCGACGGCATGACGATCAAGTCTGCATGAGCCTCGCCCGCAAACTCCGCGATGCGAGTGCCGGCATCCCCTTCCAAGACTTTTGAGCACACTCCCGCGAACTGCGGACGCGACTTCAGATAGTCGGCGAGATGCGTCTTGGCGAGATGCAGCCAACGCTCTGGCTCCACGGTGGCAACCACTTCTCCCGCGTACGGGATGAAGTTGGGGATCAGAGCCACATGAACCACATGGACCTCGCCCGGTTGCCGAGTGATTTCCAAAGCGGTTTGAATCGCCTCGTCTGATGCGGACGAGAAGTCGATTGGCACCATCACACATTTCTTGGGGGACCAGGACATGATGACTGCTCCTTTGACCGTGAAACACGACGAAGTCGATCGCTCGCCGTCTGAGGCAAAGGTCGTGCCGACGTTTAAACGAGGAACATGACTCACTCTGCCGCCAACGAGACGCAGACGATTTCTTCGTCGTTGCGAGCGAACACGTGACGCTGTGCGAAGGCAGGGTGCGACCAGACGATTTGGCGTCCACCGGCGTTGCCCGTCGGCTTGAGCAAGTTCGCTCGGCTGATTTCCTCGTAACCTTGGGGCGTGAGCTTCGCGATGATCAACTCACCTTGTTCATTCGCGATGAAGTAGCGGTCGGCGTGTTGAACCAGAAACGCATTCGCCCAGCGCGCGTTGCGAGCCTTGTTCGCTCCGGTGGCAGTGAGGTCTTCCCAAAGGCGTTTTCCCGTGCCGGCTTCCAAACATCGCAACTGGCCGTAACTGCAAACTCCGTAGATGTGCCCGTCTTGAATGAACGGCGTCGGCATGATCGAGTGCAGGCCGTCCGTTTTCTTTTCGTCCTGCCCTTTACCGCGCCAGAGTTCCGTTGCTCCCGGCTTGTCTCCAGAGAGTTTGAGCATCAGCGGGCCGTTGTAGAACGAAGTCAGAAACAGCAGATCACCCGCCTTGCGCGGCGTCGGAGCGGTCAAACCTTCACGCGAACCAAACGGAAACGACCACAGTACCTTTCCGGTTTCAGGATCGAGCGCGTTGACCGCGTCGGGCAACCAGACAATGAGCTGCCGAACTCCCGCCGCTTCGTAAATCATTGGCGGACCGTAGCCCGCACCATGTGGACCGGTGGCCGTGAGGGCTCGCCACAGTTCTTTGCCCGAATCTTTGTCGAACGCGATGACGGCGGTTCCCTCGCCGCCGACGAGACAGATCAGCTTGTTGCCGTCGATTAACGGATGCGACGCGAAGCCCCACGTCGGCGTAATGCGGATGCCGTATTCCTTCTTGAGATCCTTCGACCAAGCGACCGCACCGTCTTTTGTGGCCAGGCAAAACAAATGCCCTTCGGCACCGAGCGTGTAGACCTTGTCGCCGCTCACCGTGGGGGTGCATCGCGGGCCGGCCGGATAGCTGACGGTGTAGACGCACGGGTAAGCGTGCTTCCAAAGAATGTCACCGGAATCGCGGCTGAGACAGAGGACTCGCTCGGAAGACGGCACCGGCTTTCGTTCAAACGGATTCGCTGAATCAGCCCCTTCCGTGATGATGCGATCGGTGACATAAACGTGATCGCCGACCACCGCCGGCCCGGCATATCCCGACCCGATTGGCGTGCTCCACTTGCGCGTGAGCCCCGTCGCGGGAAGCCGATCAACGATGCCGGTCTCACGCCAGACACCGTCACGTTGCGGACCTAGCCATTGCGGCCAATCATCGGCCTGAGCGACGGCTGAACTCGCCAGCAACACGAGCATCCACAACGCTGATCGACGTGACATGACAGACTCCTCAAGAAATGCGTGATCTCTCAAATTGATGGTGACTTTCGTTGCGACTTCGCCACATTACACCTTGCGTCCCAGCAATCGGTCGAGCGAGTCGCCG
>JANNDA010001170.1:0-1964 GCA_031387195.1 Planctomyces sp.
GATGAAAGGTAGCTTGATGACGACCGGAACCGATAACCAACCGCCAATTGGCGGACTGACTATTCGGGATGCCGCCAAGGCACTGAATGTCTCGGTTCGCAGCGTTGAACGGGTGAGGTTCGTTCAGAGGTACGGCATTCCTGAACTCGAGTCCGAAATCATGGCCGGTCGATTGAACCTACTTCAATCCGAGCGGATTGCACGACTGCCGCGCGAGCACCAGCATGTTGCTCTTCAAGAGGCGTTGCAGCCGCAATCACGAACGCGCCCAAAGTGGCAACTCCAACACGACCAGGACAAGCTGGTTGCCACCATCAACAGCATGGCGCGCCGCTGGACGGACTCGGATCGGAGCACGATGGCGATATTCGTACAAGACCTAGCCCGCCAATTGGCGGACGATGCCTGAGTCACCCAATGCTCCGCGCGTCGATCCTGGCGCAAATGTTGCGGTCGTTTTTGGCCGCGTTGACCTGAAACTGATGAAAGTGGAAGATGCCGCTCCCTAAAGCCTGCCAGTCGCTTCAATCTGGCAACGTGCAATGCTGAAACCCCTGAACCCATTGTTGAAAACGAGAGTCCGTCCCTTTGCAACTGTGCAGGAATCCGTGAGGACTGCGCGCGGGTCAACATCCGCGTAGGGTCAGTCGTGAAGGGACGGACTCACCTTTTGCCTCACGCTCTGAGGCACGAAAGACGGTGCAATCATGGGCCGACGTGGAAAAGGTGAAGGAAGTATCGCAAAGCGACCTGATGGGCTTTGGGAGGCACGCATCAACATCGGAACGACTGCGACCGGCAAGCGAATGCGGAAGTCCGTCTATGGCGCAACCAAGAAAGAAGTGGCCGACAAGCTCACGAAGATGGCTCATCAAAAACTCGATGGGACGTTGATTGACACGGGACGCATGACGGTGGGCGACTTGCTCGACAAGTGGCTGGAAGACTCGGCGCGGCTTTCGGTCGCACCGAGCACGTTGAATCGGTACGAGGGGCTTGTCAAACGGTCGATCAAACCCCACTTAGGCACGATCAAGCTGTCGCTACTGAAGCCGATCCACATTCAAGGGATGCTCTCAAAGCTGGAACAGGAAAAGGCAGGCGATGAGACGCGGCGATATTCCTTCCAAGTTCTGCGACGTGCGTTGAATGTCGCGGAGCGCTGGGGACTGATTGTGCGGAACCCGTGCAATATGGTCGATCAACCCAAGGTCACACGTCGGGAAATCTCACCGCTGACCATTCCAGATGTTCAGAAATTGTTGAGCGTCTCCGCCGATCATCGGCTTCATGCCGTCTTCGTACTGGCGGTGACGACGGGGCTACGGCAAGGCGAACTGTTCGCGATTCATTGGGCAGACATCGACCTCAAGACCGGTGTGCTGGCGGTGCGATACACGCTCGAAGAAGTGAAAAGCCAACTGCGACTGAAGGAACCCAAGAGCAAGAGCGGCAGACGATCTGTCAAACTTCCAGACATGGCGGTGTCCGCGTTATGGGACCACAAAGCCCGACAGGTCACTGAGGGACTGGCGGCATCCAAGTTGGTTTTCTGTGACGCCAACGGTCACTTTCTTCGCAAGAGCAACTTTGCTCGACGTGACTGGAAGCCAATTCGAGCCAAAGCGGAGATCGCGGAGACGGTCGTTTTTCACGACCTGCGGCACACGTCGGCCTCGTTGCTGCTCGCCACCGGAGCACATCCCAAAGTTGTGCAAGAGCGTCTCGGTCACAGCAAAATCAGTTTGACGATGGATACCTACTCGCACCTGATGCCGGGGATGCAAGACGACGCTGCGGCGAAGCTCGACATCGCGCTCCGCATTCGAACCGCATAATAGGGCGTAAATAGGGCGTAAACTGCGATCGACTCACCAAACTGCGGAAACAAAAAAAGCCACAAACCTCGTTGGTTCATGGCGTTCTGAAGAGCCACCGCTCGGATTCGAACCGAGGACCTATGC
>JANNDA010001183.1:0-5314 GCA_031387195.1 Planctomyces sp.
GCCGTCACAGTCTTGGCAAATGGGTAAGTCGTTGACGGCGAAATCTGAAATTCGCACACCCGACCCCGCGCTCCGTTGATCCTGCGATCAACTCATTTCGGCACGACAATCTCGACCACTTGGCCTTCTTTGTACGCAGCGAGATTCGCGCCGATCAGCGACTCGTCGCCGGTTAGGCCGGAGATGATTTCGATGTCCGTCCCCGTCGGCGTGACGGCGACGATGCCGGTTTTGATCGGTAGCTTGGCGATCTTGTTTTCGGCCGTGATGCCGAGACAGAAAGACTCGGCTCCCTGCTTGAGGATCGCCGACTTCGGCAGTGACAGCGCATCGACACGACGAGCGACTTCAACCTCGGCGGTCGCATACATACCGGGGCGGAGTCGGCCCGTTGAATTCGTGACGTCGACCTCGGTTCGCAACGTGCGCGAGCCGGTTTGCAGTGTCCAACTGGTCCGTGCGACCTTGCCTTCAAATTGTTCCGCTGAGAGAGACGGGACGCGCAGCTTTGCCGGACTGTCTTGTTTCACAAACCCCGCGTCGGCTTCGGGAACATCGAGAAAGATACGGACAACATCCGCACGCACGACGACGAACAGCGGCTTGCCGCCGGCGCTGCTTCCCGGCTGAACGAGGTGTCCTGTGTCGAGATGCCGTTCGGTGACGACACCGTCGAACGGAGCACGCAAGATCGCATAACTGAGCAATGCTCGCGTACGTTGTTCGTCCGCTTGAGCGACCTTGTGCTTCGACTGTGTGGCGATGAGATCCGCTTCTGCTTTCTCGATGTTGGCGGCCGATTCGCTGAGTTTGGCTTGAGCCGATTTGATCTTCGCGGCGATCTCACGCCGCGCGGCGTCGGCCGCTTTGAATTGCTGCTCGGTTTCGTCGGCGACTTTTGGCGTGACGGCCTTCTTCTCGACAAGCTCTTTGACCCGCTCGAATTCCGACTGCCAGCGGTCGTACATCGCTTGTGCTCGTTCGATGGACGCGCGAGCTTCGGCGACCAATGCCTCAGCCGAAATCTTCATCGACATCGCGACTTTGATCGCGGCCTCAGACTGAGTGATCTCCGCTGCCGCTTGAGAGACGAGCGCTTGCTTCTGCATCAACTCCGCATCGAGTTCCGGCATCTCTAACTCGGCAAGAATTTGCCCGGGCTGTTCCGGCTGATCGGAACTGACTCGCGTCGGCCCCGTGACCTTGTCGCCGATATCGACATGCACCTTCTTCACGAAGCCTGCGAGCTTGGCGTGAATCGGCGTTTCCTCAAACGCCTCGATCTGCCCGGGTTGCTCGGTGACGCGGACGAGCGTCTTGCGAACCGGCTTGATCGGCGTGACCCGCATGACGCTGTGAGTCGGCTCGGTGGATGTCGTCGCCGAAGTTGCAGCGGTGGGGCCGCAGCCGGTGAGAATCGTTGTCGCGGAGAGCAGGGTCAGTGTGTAGATCGTTCGCATGATGATCTCATTTTGTGGTGGATGCGTCTCGCATCCGACCGACGCGAGACGCGTCGGCTGACGGTTAAACGGCAGAATGAAAAGCACTCTCCGGATCTTCGGGATCGAGGGACGCGGACTTGGTCGTGGCTCGCGATTGGACGATTGCGAACACGGCGGGCAGGATCAGCAGCGTGGCGAATGTCGCAGCAAGCAACCCGCCCATCACGGCTCGGCCGAGCGGTGCGGTTTGCTGACCGGACTCGCCGAGTCCGAGAGCCAACGGCAACATCCCGGCCAGCATTGCGGCACTGGTCATGGTGATCGCTCGCAGACGACTGGTCGCGCCGTAGACGGCACTTTGGATGGAATCGCTTTGGAGTGCGCGTGTGTCAGCACCGCTTTGGATTGTTCTGCTCGATGGCGATGTGACCTTCGATAAATCCAAAGCGGGGCTGACACCCCGCACTCCAAAGGTGCGGCGGCGTTCCTCGGCGAAGGTCACTAGCAAGATCGCGTTGGCCATCGCCACACCGAGGCTCATGATCGCGCCGATGAAGCTTTGAATGTTCAACGTTGAGCCGGTTAGTAGGAGCGACAGCACGACGCCGGTGATCACGGCCGGCGCGGTCGAGACGGTGACAAACGCGAGTCGCCACGACTGAAAGTTGGCGGACAGCAGCAAGAAGATGACAAGCACGGCCAGCAGCAAGCCGACGCCGAGTCCGTTCATGATCGCATGCAGCGGCGGGATTTGGCCGCGAAGTTCGTGTGTGATGTGCGGCGGCTTCGTGCCCGGCGGAGCGTTCTTCGCTCGCTCTTCCGCGTCTTGTTTTGCAACTGCGTTCAGGGCGTGCGTGATTTGTTGCGAGACCGCTCCGAGGTCTTTCCCGGCGATGTTGGCCGTGAGGCTGATTTCGCGTTTCATGTTGTAGCGGTCGTACTCGCCGGGAGCGGTCGCGTTCGTCAGCGAGGCGACGTCGCGCAGCAGCAGCGATTGTCCCGCATGGATTCCGCTGCCTCGCTGAATCGGGACCGCGCCGAGGTCTTCGACCGAGTGCAATTGCCGTTGCGGGATTTCGACTTGGACTTGATAGCCGATGCCGCTCTTCGGGTCGGGCCAGTAATTCGGCACAACGAAGCGGCTGGAGGATGTGGCCGTCACGACGGAGCGTGTGACCTGCGCGACCGTCGCGCCGCTGAGGCCCGCCTTTTCACGATCGACTTTGATCTCGACGGTCGGGTAATCGAGCGATTGAGCGATTTGCAAATCACGGATTGCCGGCAGCTTGGCGAGTGCGGTTTGTACTTTGCCGATGTACTCGCGGTTTTCGGCGAGATTGCCGCCGCGTGCGGCGACCTCAATGGGAGTCGGAGCGCCGAAGCTCATCACTTCGCTGATGATGTCTGCGGGTTCAAACGAGAACCGCACGTTGGGGAAGCGGTCGCGGAACTCGCGGCGGAGTTCTTCTTTCATCGCTTCGATGCTGATACCGGACTTCGGCTTGAGCGCGATGCGGAGCAGACCTTCTTCGGGGCCGCGCGAGAAGTGGTAGACCGCGTTGATCGGAAAGCTCGCCGGCACGGTGCCGATGTAGCCCAGCGTGAGTGCGACGTTTTTCTCACCGACTTTTTGTTTGACGGTGTCGAGAATGTCGAGTGCGATCTGCTCCGTCTTGTCGATGTGCGTGCCGTCGAGGGCACGGAATCTCAAACGAAATTCACCCGCATCAACGGTCGGGAAAATTTCGACGCCCAGTCGTCCGCTCGCCCAAAAGAGCGTCACGCCGCAGACAGCCAGGTACGCCGGAACGATAAACCAGCGGAGACGAACGGAAGCGGCGACGAGCCTCCCGTAGTGGGAGCTTGCAGGGTGGAACTCAGAAAAAAAGTTTGTGGCGGCTTCCGAAATTTTGGGGGCACGGGACGACGAGAGTGGCAAGCTGGAAGCTTGCACTACGGGACGCAGCAGCCACGTCGCTACGACCGGCACGAAGGTGCTCGACAAGATGTACGAGGCGATCATCGAGAAGCCGACGGCCAGCGACAGTGGGACGAAGAGTTCGCGGGCCGCGCCTTGCATGAAGAAGCTCGGCACGAAGACGGCGAGAATACAGAGCATCGCCAGCAGACGCGGGACCGCCGTTTGAGCGTTGCCAAGCCGCACGGCCCAGGCAACCGAGTTCGTGTGTCGCATTTGCGTGTGAATGTTTTCAATCTCGACCGTCGCTTCATCGACCAAGATACCCACCGCCAGCGCGAGTCCGCCCAAGGTCATCAGATTGATCGTTTGCCCGCAGAGCCAGAGGCCGACAATGGCCGCCGCGATGGCCAACGGGATGTTGAGCACAACGACGAGCGCGCTCCGCCAATCACGGAGGAAGACCAACACCATCAGGGCAGTGAGGATCGCGCCCAGGATGCCTTCAGTGGCCAAGCTGTTGATCGCGCGAGTCACATACGGCGACTGATCGAACTCGAACGAGACACTAATGTCGGACGGAACCTCGGCGCGAAACCTGGGCATCGCGGCTTTGATTTCGTCGATGACGCTCATCGTCGAAGCGTCAGCGCGTTTGGTCGCCAGGATGTAAACGGCTCGGCGGCCATTCACGAGCGAATAGCCGGTCGTGATGTCCGTGGCATCTTCGATGACGCCGATGTCGCGCAGGTAGACGGTGCTCGCGCTGCCGATTGCAGCGGCTCCGCCCGTTGCCCCGCCGCCAGTCACACCGACTTTGATCGGGATATTGCCCAATTCGCGAATGTCTTTGACCATCGCGTTGGTCGGCACCATCGGATAGCTGTCGCCGATTCGCAAGTTGCCCGACGGGCTGACCGAGTTCCCAGCCACGAGCGCGTTGACGACGTCATCGGGGGCGATGCCGTACGCTCGCAGACGGTCTGGGTCGGCACGCACCACGATGCTGCGAGCACTCCCGCCAAACGGCGGCGGAGCACTCACGCCTGGCAGCGACGAGAACAGCGGCCGAACCTTCATCAGCGCGGTGTCTTGTATCTCGCCAATCGTGCGGGTCTCGGACGAGAAGACCAGATAACCAACCGGCACACTGCCGGTATCGAACCGCATCACGAACGGCGGGACGGTGCCGGGTGGCATCATCGCTCGCGACCGGTTGACGTAGTTGATGGTCTCAGCCATCGCCTGAGCCATGTTCGTGCCGGGATGAAAGATGAGCTTCATCAAGGCCGTCCCTTGGACGTTGCGGCTCTCGACGTGATGAATGCCGTTGATGTAGAGGAAGTGGTACTCGTAGTAATTGGTCAGCAGCCCTTCCATCTGCGCCGGGTCCATGCCGCCATACGGCTGGCAGACGTAAATCACCGGCAGGTTGAGGGCCGGAAAGATGTCGATGGGCATCCGCTTGAGCGGCAGTTCGATCCCGACTTTGGCGAGTGCAGCGTCAAACGCCTTGGGCCGCACGGCAACGAATGCCGTGAGCACGACCGCAATGATCCCGACCATGACGGTGATCGGACGACGCAGAGCGAAGATGATGGGGTTCATGAGGCGTATCGGAATGAAACCCACCGCTAACAGCAAGCTGGAATTCACGGCCGAGAGATGCTCTGAGTCGAGTCTGATTAGAGAATGCGAAGGCCACTGTCTGGAGTTCTTCATCTTCAGTTCGGCGTTGCCATCCGCAGGAATAATTCCGTTACAAACTTTCTGTGGATGGGGACCGTGTTGGTGATCACGTTGCGGCGCTGATATATACCGCGCGCGGTCATCGATGACTCGTTTAACCCCATTTTCCGCACCCCATCCTACGCTTCAAGCGATCGGGCGTCGTCGGCAAGTTGTTCGGCGTCAGTCTGGCGGTCGCGGGAGCAAGCGAAGCAGGGTTTCGGCA
>JANNDA010001001.1:0-2493 GCA_031387195.1 Planctomyces sp.
GCTGGCAAGCTGGAAGCTTGCCGCTACGTTGGAGGTCTCACCCGACGTTCTGATTTCGCGGCACGTCGAGCCGGTGTTGCTGGTTTTGGAAAAAAACCATTCGGACTACGAAGCGTGTCGAGTCCTTGTTGCAGGCCGCGAATGATCAAGCCGGTGTCGGTGCTCAAGCCAAGCATTTGAAAACCTTGATCGCGGCGGCGAAGCAGGTCGGCGCTGTCGCGAGTCAGAATCCCGCACGGCATGTCGCGGGCTCGAATGCGGTCTTTGATATCCAGTAGTTGAGCCGCAACCCCCGGTCCTTCCCATTCGCCCAACGCACCCGCTGATGCTGAATAATCGGCTGGCCCGAACATGATCGCATCGACTCCAGGGACATCGCAGATTTCTTCAATGCACTGTCCGGCGGAGACAGTCTCCATTAACGGAATGACGAGCGTTTCTGAGTTTGCGATGAGTGTGTCGGATTTCAAACCGAGTCCCCAACGAGTCGCTCGTTCGTTCCCGACACTGCGTACTCCCCACGGCGGGTACTTGGCAAAGCGGATTGCTTGATCGACTTCCTCCGGCGAGAAAACTTGTGGGACGATGATCCCCGCAGCTCCGATGTCGAGCACTCGCTTGATGAGACCTTGTTCGATCTCCTGAATCCGCACGAGGGGTACCGTGTCCGAGTTCCGCGTCGCGCGAATGTGCTCCATCAATTCCTTGAAGTCGAGATGCCCATGTTCGGCATCAATGACGACCCAGTCCAAACCGAGCGTGACGGCGATCTCGGTGATCGACGGAGATTCGAGCGTGACCCACAAGCCGCAGGTCGTTTGTCGGTTAGCCAGTTTTCTTTTGAGCAAGTTACGAGCAGGCGTCATTGGACAGCGTTCCTTCTTCAAGCGTTTTGGCCCGCAGGGAGAAGTCACATTCGTCGTGTAGACCGGTTTTTCAAACCGGTCATTTCAGGCGGCACGGTTTGGAAAACCGTGCTACGGAAAAGTTGGAGTCAATCTTCTTGGCCCATTCGGTTCTCGATCCACTGGTCGAATCGCAGCGACCGTCTTGAATCCAACTTGTCGCCATTCAGGGTTGCGAACAACGCGGCAGCACACGGTTGCGATTCGATGAGCCGAAGGCCGCGTTCGGGGCCGAGTACGCTGACGGCAGTGGCTAGCGCGTCGGCGGTGATGCCATCGGGAGCGATCACCGTCACGCTGCAACGATCGGTCAGGCCGAGCCCCGTTTTGGGATCGACGATGTGTGAGTACCGTTGCCCGCCGAGTTCCACAAACTGAAACGCATCGCCCGATGTCGAGATCGAACAGTTTGCCAGTCGAGCGAACAAACTCGGTTCCGCATCCGGTTCGCGCAGCGAGGCGATGCCGATGCGCCAGCCGCATTCTCCTGGCGGCGGATCGCTGAGCACGATATCGCCGCTGCCGTCGATCATCGCGCGATTGATACCGTGCTCTTGGAGAATCTTGATCGCCTCGTCGCACGCATATCCGACGGCGATGCCGCCGAGGTCGAGCTTCATGCCCGGCTTGAGGAGTTCGACAGTGCCTTCGTAGGTCGGGCACTCATGCCCGACGAAACGACGGGCAAGAGTGCCCGTCCTACAGAGTCGGATATTCTTAAATCCGACCAACTCGCGAGCTTCGTTGAGTTGCTGCGGATCGGGGAGTTCTTTTTGCCGCCGGGCTCGCCGCCACAACTTGATCAGCGGCCCGACCGAAACATCGAACGCTTCGCCGGAGAGTTCGGAAACCTCGATGGACTTGCTGAGGACTCGGAATAGTTCGGGCGAAACGGAGATCGGCTGGCCGGGGCCGGAGTCGCGGCACAGACGCATCAGTTCGCTGGTCGAGTCGTAGTCGCTCATCAGCGAATTCAGGTGCTCAATGCGTGCCCAGACGGCGGAAATGGCCTTGTTTGCGGCCTCTTCTTCGCAGGCATAGAATACCACGACGAAAGGAACTCCCATTTGCTGGCGGTGAAACTCAAATCGCCGCAGCGCGCCGGTTTTTGTCGGCGGTGGAGTTTCCGGTGGCGGATCAGCTTGAGCCGCCGAAGTCAGCAACAGCAACGAGATAACGGCCCACAAGCGAGCCGAATGAAACAATGAAACGGGAGATATTCTCATGAGTGTTGGCAGACTAAGCCGCTGGTCTCGGCTCGTGCAAGCCGGGCGTTGTGTGTTTGTATGTGGATTGGCGTTAGCGGGCGCGAGCCTCAACTCGGTGGTCGATGCAGCGGACTCAAATCCCGCTGCTGAGGCCAAAACCGAAAAGGAGATGAAGGGCTACAAGGAAGCGATTCCTGGCACCGAAGTCTCGTTCGATTTGGTGCCGATCCCCGGAGGTGAGTTCTTGCTCGGCAGTCCCGACTCTGAAGCGGATCGCGAGAAGGACGAAGGTCCGCAGGTGAAGGTCAAAGTCGAGCCGTTCTGGATGGGCAAGCACGAAGTCACCTGGAACGAGTACGACATCTGGAGCTTCAATCTCG
>JANNDA010001002.1:0-1761 GCA_031387195.1 Planctomyces sp.
CTGCCGAAACCCTGCTTCGCTTGCTCCCGCGACCGCCAGACTGACGCCGAACAACTTGCCGACGACGCCCGATCGCTTGAAGCGTAGGATGGGGTGCGGAAAATGGGGTTAAACAACTCAACAATGACCGCGAGCGGTATAGCTCGTTCCTCAATTGGTTTTGAGCCTGAAAAACGCTGACACTCACGGATTCCAGGTATGTACTGACTCTCGATCGAACTGCTGCTGACGCAGCGCTCGCGCCGTGTGGGTGTCAGAAGTCTTCGCAACCTGATTGGGATCACCTTCGGCGACGATTTGTCCGCCGCGTGAGCCGCCATCGGGGCCGAGGTCGATCATCCAGTCTGCTTGCGCGATCACCGCCAAATGATGTTCGATCACCAACACGGTATGCCCCGCGTTGACCAGTCTTCGCAGGAGGCTCAGCAACCGTTCGACGTCGGCGGGATGTAGGCCGGTCGTCGGTTCGTCCAGAACAAACAACGTCGAGGCCGTGTTGTCGCGGCTGAGTTCTGTGGCCAGTTTCACGCGCTGAGCCTCGCCGCCGGACAACGTCATCGCGGATTGTCCGAGTCGCAAATAGCCGAGTCCCACTTCACAGAATGTTCGCAACAGGGACGCGACTCGCGCGATGTTCTTGAAGAGCTCGGCGGCCTCTTCGATGCGCAGTCGCAACACGTCCGACGCCGAGAGTCCGTGAAATCGAACTTGCAACGTGGCCGAGTTGAACCGCTCACCACGACAGGTGGGGCAGGTCACGAACACATCCGGAAGAAGCTGCAAACGAACTCGTTGAACTCCGCGACCGCGACACGCTTCGCAACGTCCGCTCGGTGAGTTGAAACGAAATCGGCTCGCACGAAAACCTCGCAGACGAGATTCACGCATTTGCGAGAACAACTTGCAGACCTCGTTCCACAGGCCAGAGTAAGTCGCTGGGTTTGACGTCGGCGTCCGTCCGATCGGAGCTTGCGTGACTTCCACGAGCCGCGAGATCCCGAAGTCGGGAACATTGCGATCTGCGATGTTTGCTCGCACGAACGGGACGAGTGCTCGATGCACGAGCGACGTTTTTCCCGAGCCGCTCACACCGGTAATCGTCGTCAGTGTGCCGATTGGAATTCGCAACGTGACGTCACGCAGATTGTGAAGGCTGATGTTGTTGAGGCTGAGCCACCGAGTTGTGTCGTCACAGTCACTCGATTCAACCCCACCGAGCTTGTCTCGGTGGTTTTCAGGCTTCTGCACTACGTCGATTGAGCCTTCAAGCGAGGAGGCTCGTAGTGCAGACGCCCGATTCCACCGAGGCAAGCTCGGTGGGGTCAGGATGCCGCGAGAGATCGGCAGCAGGAATCGTCCCGTCACGGAGTGTTCGTCGCGTGCCACTTCTTCTGGAGTTCCGCACGAGACGACTTGCCCGCCGTCCGCTCCGGCACCGGGGCCGAGGTCGATCAGGTAGTCCGCCAGTCGCATCACGTCCGGATCATGCTCGACCACGACGACGGTATTCCCCTGATCGCGCAGGTTGAACAACGTCTGCGTCATCGCGGCAGTGTCCTTGGAATGCAAGCCGACCGTCGGCTCGTCCAACACATAACACGCGCCGACGATTCCCGATCCCAAACAGGCGGCCAGCCGAGCCCGTTGAAACTCTCCGCCGGATAGCGTTCGAGTCGGCCGATCCAAGGTGAGATAGTCCGCGCCAACGCGGATCAAAAACTCCAACCGGTTTTGCAAAGCGGGCAGTGTCCGATCAAGAAC
>JANNDA010001201.1:0-8759 GCA_031387195.1 Planctomyces sp.
CGAATTTCGCTCGGAGCTTCCGGCTTCATGTCATACGTTTCGAGCTGACTAGGACCACCACCGCACCAGAGCAAAATTACGGCGGTATCGCTTGGAACCGGCTTGACGGCCGCCTGCGACTGCAACTTCAGCAGGTCAGCCAGAGTCAGGCTACCAATCCCCAGAAAGCCCGCCTGCAACAGTGCCCGCCGCGACATTCGGCCACGTCGAGGAACGATCGTTTCAAGTTCCAGCATCTGTTCGATTCCCTCGTCAGTCATCTCAGATTGATCGGCCGCGTTCGATCAGGCGAACGACTTTGGCGTCACCACAATATATCGACCACTGGCGTTGCACCAATGCAGCACTGTGCGATTTCAGATTCAGACTGTTGCCGTGCCGGCTCCGTGCGAGCGAGAGACAGAAAGTGAGCCATTCGTACGACGGACTGCGTGCGAAAGTCGCACATTATCATGATCATGTCGGAACTCTGGCGCTTCACAGCGGAACATGACTCGACAAGACTTTGAGGAATGAACAGGAACCACATGATGAATCGCCAGACGCTCGCCTTGTTCGTCGTTGTTTCGTTGTTCGCGCTGATGGCCGTTGCAGATGACTCAGCGCCGCGGACAAAGCCCAACATCGTCGTCATCCTTGCCGACGACCTCGGGTATGGCGATGTCGGCTGCTACAACGCCGAGTCCAAAGTGCCGACGCCCAATCTGGATCGGCTCGCACGCGATGGGATGAGGTTCACCGACGCGCACTCGGCTTCCACCGTTTGCACACCCTCGCGATACAGCCTCATGACGGGGCGCATGTGTTTTCGCACCAGGTATCGCGGTGGCGTGTTCTCGGGTGCCGGTGGTCCGAGCTTGATCGAGAAGGACCGCGTGACCTTGCCGGGGATGCTGCGTGACCAAGGCTATGCGACGGGCTGCGTCGGCAAGTGGCACATCGGCATGACGTTCCAAACTCAGGACGGCAAGCCGGTGCATGAAGCGAAAGTCGAAGGCAACGCCAAGGAACTGGCACGAGTGAAGCTCATCGATTTCACGAAGCCCATCACCGATGGCCCGGTGCATCGCGGCTTCGACTACTTCTTCGGCACGGCCTGCTGTCCGGGCACCGATTGGTTGTATGCCTTCATCGAGAATGATCGTGTGCCTGTGCCGCCCGATCGTCTGCTCGATGCGTCGGTCTTGCCGAAGCATGCGTATGCGAATGATTGCCGACGTGGCTGGGTCGCTCCCGGATTCGATCACGAGATGCTCGACATGGTGTTTCTCGACAAGAGCAAGGCCTGGCTGGAGCAACAGGTGCAGCGTGAGCCAACCAAGCCCTTCTTCCTCTACCACGCGATGCAGGCCGTGCATCTGCCCTCGTTCCCAGCCCCGCAGTTCAAGGGCAAGAGCAAGGCCGGGCCTCATGGTGACTTCATCGTCGAGTTGGACTTCATCGTCGGCGAACTCATGGCCACGTTGCGGAAACTCGGTGTCGCCGACAACACGCTCATCTTCTTCAGCAGCGACAACGGCCCCGAGACGACCAGCGTCGTCCACATGCGAGCCGACCACAACCACGACCCCGCACGACCTTGGCGCGGTGTGAAACGGGATGACTGGGAAGGCGGACACCGCGTGCCGCTCATCGTGAATTGGCCCGGCCACATCAAGGCAGGAGTGTCCGACGCCACCATCTGCCTCACCGACATCATCGCCACCTGCGCCGCCATCACCGGCGCGAAACTCCCCGCCAATGCCGCCGAAGACAGTTTTAGTTTTTTGCCCGCTCTCACGGGTGCTCCGAGCACAACACCGCAGCGCGACTTCACGCTGCATCAAACCATCAGCCTTGCGATGGCGATTCGACGTGGCGACTGGAAGTATCTCGACCACCGAGGCTCCGGCGGGAACGGCTACGACAAAGGCGAACTGAAGTCCTTTGCTCTCCCCGACACCGCTCCCGAAGCCCCCGCCCAGCTTTACAACCTGAAAACCGATCCTGGTGAGACCACGAACCTCTACTTCAAGCACCCCGAGATCGTGAAGGAACTCAAGACGCTGCTGGAACGGAGCAAGAGCGGCGACTTGCGGAATCGTCGAATTGGAATCACGGACCCGGAGAAACTGAAATGACTGACCAACAAGGCGTCCGACGTACTCTCATTTGTGTCGTAGGTCTCCTGACGTTGGCGACTGCGTGGCCTGCGATTGCCGCACCCTTTGCTTCGTTCCAGAAGGAAATCCATCCCTTCCTCGAACAGCACTGCGTGAAGTGTCACGGGGTCGAAATGCAGGAAGGGGATATCCGGCTCGACAACCTCACGGAAGACTTCACACTCGACGGGACGCGCTGGGCCGTGTTGCTCGACGTGGTGCGGCGCGGCGAGATGCCGCCCAAGGATGCGAAGCCGCAGCCGACGGCCGCTCGGAAAAAAGAGTTGATCACATGGATCAGCGGGCAGCTTGGAGCGCACACTCAGCGGAAGCCGAACCTCGGCAACCTCGTGCCACATGGTTTGCTGTTTGGTTCGGCGACGAACGCGGCTGGCTCGGCGCAGGCTCCCGCGCCGCGGTTGTGGCGGCTCAGTCCCGATGGGTATCTCGGCTGGGTGGACGATGTCGCGCGCGGCGCGCCGAAAGGGATCGTGCAGCCGTTTACCGCGAACCCCGAACGGGGCATCAAGGATTTCTCCAGCCTCGCGCGAGTCGATGAACCGACGACCGAAATCTTGCTCCGTAACGCCGAGGCGATTGTTGAACGTCAGACGGCGCACGATCTCGTCGAGGGCCAGGTGAAGACGAAGAACGATACCGTCCGCGAATTCACCGACCTCGTGCATCCCGATGTCGTGCCGACGCGAACTCTGTTGGAGAAGGCCATTCAGAAGCAGTTCAGTCTCGCGATCGCGCGGCAGGCGGACGCGGACGAAGTCGAGCGGTTGATCGCGCTGTATGAAAAGTGCGCGACAGGCGGAGATCGAACCGGCGCGTTGCGGACGATGCTCGCGGCCGTGCTGCTCAAGTCGGACGCGATGTTTCGCTCGGAGTTGGGCGGGCCGAACGGAATGCTCACGCCGACCGAAGCCGCCGCTGCTGTGAGCAACGCGCTGCTGCATCGCCGCGAGGGGAAGCTGTTCGAGGCGGTTACCAAAGGGCAGCTCACGACGCGCGAGCAAATCGCCGAACACGTCCGCCGCATTCTCGATGACCCCAAGATTCAGAAGCCGCGGTTGCTCGGTTTCTTCCGCGAATACTTCGAGTACGACAACGCGACCGAGGTCTTCAAAGACGAGCCGAAAGACCTGTGGCATCGCCCGGATCAGCATGTGCGCGACACCGATCGGCTCGTGCTGCACATCCTCGCCGAGGACAAGGATGTCTTCCGGCAACTGCTCACGACACCGCTGGCTTTTGCCAACGTGAAGATGTCGATGAACAAACAGACGCGGCTCGAAGAGATTCAACGCTCGCTGATTCCGAACGCGCACAATCAACGAGGCAAGGCGGTTCCGGAGTCGCTCTACGGACTCGATGAATGGACCGATCAGCAGCCCTTCGCTCAGAAGTCCGACACGCGCATCGGCATCCTGATGCAGCCGAGCTGGCTGGTCGCGTGGAGCGAAAACTTCAACAACGACATCGTGCGCCGCGGGCGTTTCATTCGCGAACGGCTGCTCGGCGGGACGGTTCCCGACTTGCCGATCGGTGTCGCCGCGATGATCCCCGACGAGAAGCACCGCCCGCTCCGCGACCGCGTGGCGTCGGCCACGCGCGACGAGCGTTGTTGGAAGTGTCATCAGCACATGGACGACCTCGGCCTGACGTTCGAGAATTTCGACCACTACGGCCGGCTGATTGCCGAGGAATCGCTGCTCGACCCGGAAGCGACGGCGAAAAATGTGGACAAGAAAGGCAAGCCGCTCGGCGAGGTGTTTCGCGATGCGCCGCTCGACACGACCGGCCTGATTGCCGGAACGGGAGACTCGCAACTCGATGGCCCGATCCGCGACCCGCGCGAGCTGATGACGAAGCTCGCCAACTCGGATCGCGTGCGGCAAGTCTGGATTCGTCACGTCTTCCGCTATTACATGGGTCGCAACGAAACGCTTGCCGACGCGCAGTCACTGCAAAACGCCGACCGTGTCTACCTCGACAACAACGGCAGCTTCAAGACGCTGCTCGTGTCGCTGCTGACGTCCGATTCATTTTTGAAAAGGGGGCGGATTCGACAGGAAGATTTGGGACAGGAAAATGAAAGACAAAAGACCGGCGGATCGCACACTCAATAACTTCAACTTCACTGCCTTCATTTTCCTGCCGTCAATCTTCCTGTCGAAAAGTCTTCTGTAGAAATTGAGATCGTCATGAATCTGCAATTCACCCGCCGTTCCGCCATCAAAGGTCTGACACTGAACGCAGGCGCTTCCGTCCTCGGACCGCTGCTCTCGCGACTCACCGCACAGGCAGCGGGTTCAAAGTCAGCCGTGCGGCAGCGGTTTATGTTTGTTGTGCAGAGCAACGGGATGAACCCCAATCACATCATCCCGATTGGCTTGCCGACTCGGAAAGATGCCGAGCTGTTCCCGAACAAAGCGACCGTCGAGACACCGCTGGCCGACCGCGAACTCCCCGCAGCCATCGCGGAGCTGACGCCGTTCAAAGACCGGCTCACGCTGCTGCAAGGCTTGTCCGGACGCGTGGCCGAAGGGGGAACCGGCGGGCACTCCACGAATCACGGGGCGCTCGGTTGTTATCCCGGCAGTCAGGGGCCGATGGCGCAGACGATTGACTGTGCGCTCGGTGAGGCGAGTCCCGGCATCATCCGGCACATCGGATTGGGAGTGCTCGCGAAATCGGATCAAACGCTCAATTACCAGATCTCGTGCGCCGCGCCGGGCAAGGCCGTGCCGCTGCAATGCGCGCCGGAACAAGCCTTCCGCTCGTTGTTCAGCAGCGTCCTCGCGGGCCAGAATCGTGCGGCCTTCGTGAACCGCACGCACTTGCTCGACTTCATGACCGACGACGTGCGCCGCTCGCGCAACGCACTGGCCGGTGAGGAGCGAGCGAAGTTCGACGAGTACCTCTCCGCTTTCGAGACCTTGCACGGTCGTCAGGGAGCGATCGACGCCATCAAACCGCAAATCACCGCCGCCGTGCCGAAGCTCGACGAGCAGTTCGCGAAGCCGCACGAAGTCAACCGCTTGCAGGCGCAGTTTGAGATCGCGACCGCGGCATTGCTGGCGGGGCTGACGAACAGCGTCACGATCGCGTCCGGCGGAGGCGGTCAGAACTACCTCGCATGGCCAGACCTGGGCATTCCGATCGGCGGTCACGAAGTCGGTCACGGCAAAGGGGTCGAGGGGCTGACTCCCGATGACATTCATGTGAAGGTGCGACAGTTTCATTGCCGACTCATCGCGGCGATGGCGGCCAAACTCGCGTCCGTTCGCGAAGGTGACGGCACGCTGCTGGATCACACGCTGATCGTGTACCTCAGCGATTCCGGCGAGTCGCATCACCCGAACCTCAAGCAATGGCCGGTCGTGCTGCTGGGTGGATTGCGAGGCAAACTGAAGCCCGGCGGCCGTTACCTCCAGCTCCCGCATTACGGGGCGAGACAGCACCGCACGCTGTCGAATCTGTACCTCACACTGCTTGAGGCAGCCGGAACGCGGCGCGACCTCTTTGGTGTACCCGACAACGGCCTGCGCGGCATCGACCAAACCGGCCTCATCCACGAATTGTTGGTGTGAGCGATCCCGCTCGGACATGAAGTCTTTGCCTCGTTTGACGACACAGGAATCCAGACGACGATGAGAAACTTGCTGCGGATTGCGGTGACGCTCGCGTGCCTTTGCGCCCCTTTGTTCGCCGCCGAGCCGGCCACTCTCGAAGGCGACAAGCCCTGGCCGTTCTATGCCCCCGCAACCGCGAACAGTTTCGTCGTTGGCCGCGGCGCGGACGTCGGCCTTCCGTTCAACGGTCAGGCCCCGACACTGGGTGTGTTCGAGCTCGGAGACAAGCCGCCACGAATCGGCGGCGGCGGAGCGAAGTGAGGATCGGCGTATTTCATTGTCGCCTTTCGCTCCGCGAAAGGACGTTCTTTCGCGGAGCGAAAGACGACATAGTCCAGTCGCAAGCCTCAAACTGAGTGCCATTGGGCTGCCGCCCTGCCGCTCGCCTGGCCGGAGATTTCTGCGGGGCTACTTTGATAATTGCCAGAAAGTTCGTGACAAAATGACAACGGCTCGATAATTTTGGGCCTCACATTTCTCTCGGCCCGTTCGCGGCCTTTGTTTGGCGCTCAATTGCCTCACGTCTTTCAAGGAGCTTTTGTCATGGCACCTATGCCTCGTGAAGATTGGTCTCGGCACATCGATCAAGTCTTGCGTTCAAAGCATTACACCTGGATCGCGGAAGGCTTGGCGGGGGCACCGTTGCGTGAAGCGCTCACCACAATCACCGCAGATCTGATGCACCTTTGCCATCGCAGCGGTCTGTCGTGGGAGCAGCTTCTGGCGGAGAGCTCGGACCTGTGTGCGACTGAAGAATCGCAGGGACGTACGACAGCCCATGCGGCGTGAGTCGAACGACCGACACACTGACCCGAAGCGTGAGCGAGGGTTTGCCGGGTTACATCGCGGCACGCGACGAGAGTGCTGCTGGCGGTCGTTTGACGCAGCGGCCCCAGTAGGTGCAGACCGCGTCAGCCAGTTCAAAGAACTCGTTGAGGTCAGCGGGCTTCCTCAGAAAAGAGTTGGCGTGCAGCCAATAAGCTTCGTTGATGTCATCGTCGGCATCTGAGGTCGTGAGAATGACGACCGGAATCGTGAGCAAAGTAGGATCACTTTTGATCGTCGCCAGGATTTCCCAACCGTCGGTGCCCGGCATATTCAGGTCCAACAAAACCAAGTCGGGACGGGGCGAATGCGAATAGGCTCCTTCGCGCCGCAAGAAGGCGAGCGCCGTCTCGGCGTCCATGGCGCAATGCACGTCGTTAGGAGTTCGACTCTCGCAAAGACATTGCCGCGTCAGTTCGAGATCGGCAGGGTTGTCGTCGATCAACAGGATTTGCAAAGGCTGGGCGGAAGCGTCAAGACGCGGCATGATCGAGCTCAGGTGGATCGGAAGGATGAGGCAGTGTGAAGTAAAATATACTGCCGACACCGAATTGTGACTTCACCCAAATACGCCCGCCAAATCGTTCAACGATCCGTTTACAGATCGCTAGACCGATCCCCGTTCCGGGATACTGATCTCCGGTTTGTAATCGCTTGAAGATCTCAAAGACTCGCTCTTGGAACTCGGGCTTGATACCGATTCCGTTATCGCGGACGGCAAACTGCCAAGCGTCATCCACTCTTTCTGCGGTGATCGAAACGCGAGGTGGCCGGTCATCGTGGAATTTCACCGCGTTACTGATCAGGTTTTGAAAGAGTGCTTCCAGTTGAACTTCATCGGCCCAGACGACTGGCAGTTTGCCGACGGTCACTTTCGCCTGAGCCTCCTCGATCACTGACGACAAGTTTCCCAGCGCCAAATGGCAAGGGATGCGGCTATCAACGGTGAACCATGTTTGCGTCTTGTTGTCGGTGCGAGCATAGGTCAAAAGATCCCTGACCAGCGTCTGCATGCGTTGAGCACCGTTGACGACGAACTCCAACCAACGAACGCCACGTTCATCCAACTGTGTCGAGTAATGCTTCTCAAACAGTTGGCAATAATTGCTGACGGCTCGCAACGGTTCTTGCAGGTCATGTGACGCGACGTAGGCAAACTGCTGCAAGTCCACGTTGCTGCGTTCGAGGTTTTGTGTGCGTCGCTCCAATCCTTGCTGGGCCTGTTTGAGTTCGGTCACGTCCAACCAGACGGACTGAATGCCAATAATCTGCCCGTGTTCATTTCTCACCGGCGTCCGCACGACTTTCAAAAACTGCTCGCGCTCTGCGAGGGCCAATCGCTCAATCCGCTCCGATGTTTGTCCGGATTGGGCCACACGCCACTCATCTTCGGCGGTCTCTTTGGCGAGAGGCTGCGGAACAATGTCGGCAGTGGATTGTCCCAACAGGTCATCTGCGGAAGCGTCAAACAACTGGCAGAACGCCTCGTTGACGAACACAAACCGTCCCGACAAATCAGTCCGCGAAATGCCGATCGGCACATGATCGACCATCGAGCGAAAGAATGTCGCGGCCTCCTCGGCCACTTGATGGAGACAGGAATCCACACGCAGTTGCTGAGCCGTCTCCACGGATTCGGCGAGTTGCCAGCCGACCCACGAGATCAATCCCAACGCGACCAAAGCACAACCCCGTTGCACCAATTCGTCGGTCCCCTGGATGACGGTCTGTCCCCCCAAAAGCCCCATGAGGATGAGCAGCGCACACAACGTGCCGACTTGGATCAAAGTTTCTTGTCGGCGGCTGCTCAACGCGATTGTCGTCGGCAATACATACAACATCGCGATCATCCCACTGGCTGGCAGCAGCCAGTCCATCAGGAAAATGATCATTGCCACAACCAGTGCGACCCAGGAAACACGCGCTCGCAGCCGGGGCGGCCGGTCAAGCGCCGCTCGCTTCGTCAGCTTTTCCCACATGGTGGGGACCGAATTGAGAAGGGCAGGACGGGACATTTTGCGTGGGTCTGTCAGGGTGTTTGTTGCGGGAATTATTCATGGACTACTCATAGGGGAAGCGGCCTGCCGCATGTAACCCGAAGCGTGAGCGAGGGCGAACCCTGAAGACGCCCACGCTGACGCTTCGGGTTATT
>JANNDA010001209.1:0-2429 GCA_031387195.1 Planctomyces sp.
CGTAGGACGGGCACTCTTGCCCGTCGAATGCCAATCGACGGGCAAGAGTGCCCATCCCACAGGTTCAA
Organism: Planctomyces sp.; assembly: GCA_031387195.1. Taxonomy (GTDB): domain Bacteria; phylum Planctomycetota; class Planctomycetia; order Planctomycetales; family Planctomycetaceae; genus SXKJ01. The sequence continues at coordinate 69 of JANNDA010001209.1, forward strand.
CGTGCCACCAATCGCCAAAGCGACTGAAAGGGAAATCCGTAATCACGACTCCGAACGGTTCACAGATAAGTTCAAGGCGGCTCGAGCTTCTTGCAGCGCCTGAGTCTGCTCCTTCAACGCTTGTTCGAGCTTGAAAATACGTTCGCCCGCGCGAAGCCGAACATGCAGTTCATTCCGGTCAAACGGCTTGCTGACGAAATCATCGGCTCCCGCCTCCATGCCTTGCACCAACTCCTCTTTGTGGGACATCGCCGTGAGCAGAATTGTGTAAACGTAGTTGGGCTTTCCAGACGCGCGAATCCGCCGAATCAATTCGGGGCCGTCCATGCCGGGCATCATCCAGTCGCTGATGATCAGTGAGAAATCGCCCTCTTGGAACAAGCGCCAAGCCGCCTCACCGTCTGACGCCAGCGTCACTTCGTAACCCCATTTCTGCAAATCACTCTGCAGAAGTCGTCGAGAAACCGGATCATCATCCGCAATCAAAACCTTCATGAGCGTTCTCCCAAGAAGTGTCCCTATCGCGCTCAGCCACAGACAATCGTAGCGGAGATCGTCTCCGCGTCATCGGACCAGTCTTCCAGTCAGCCTAATCCATGCCACCTTCCGAATTCAAAGCGGCGACGCGCGGGGTTCGCTCCAAAACTCAGCGGCTTGTGTCGCGAAGTTGTTTCAGCAGCGTCTGCAATTCAACGGCCTTTTCTGGTTGCTTCGCGACGAGATTCGTTTGCTCACCCAGATCGTCAGCAAGATGATAGAGCTGTCCTGATTGAGTCCCCGTTGAATCTTTTTTCGATTGCTCGGCCTGACGACCACCGCCGCCGGGTTGGATGAATTTCCAATCGCCCTGCCGAATCGCGAACGGCCCGTGAATGCCGCCGACGTGAGCCACAAAATGCGGACGCGGAGGCGGAGTGCTCGTCTTTTCTCCGAGCAATGTTGGCCACACATTGAAGCTGTCGGCCGCAGCCCCCTTTGGCAGAGTCACTCCGGTCAATGCGGCAAATGTCGCAACCATGTCGAGATGCGTGATGAGAGTGTCGCACTCGGTGCCCGTGGCAATGTGTTTCGGCCAGCGAGCGAGGAACGGCACGCGATGCCCTCCTTCAAAGAGCGTCCCCTTTGTTCCGCGCAACGGGCCGTTCGGGTGATAGTCAAATTTGCCGACATCTTCATAACCGTCGTCCATCACGCCGCCGTTGTCGCTGGTGAAGATGACCAGCGTGTTGTCCGTCAGCTTCAACCGATCGACGGCGGCGAGCACTTGTCCGACCGTGTCATCCAGTTCGTGAATCGCATCGCCGCGCGTGCCGACCGAGCTGCTCCCTTTGAATCGCGGATGCGGCACTCGCGGGACGTGGATGCCGTGCGTCGCCAAATACAAAAAGAACGGCTGGACTTTCTGCGGAGCTTGCGAGCGTTCAATGAATCCGATCGCCGCTTTCGCAAATGTGTCGGCCATGTCCTCATCTTTCCAGCGAGCCGCTTTGCCGCCGGTCATCCAGCCGATGCGGCCAACGCCGTTGATGATCGTCATGTCATGCCCGTGAGTGTGCTTCAGTGTGAGCAACTCCGGATTCTCTTTGCCCGTTGGTTCGTAGCCGACTTTCATCTTGTAACTGACTCGAATCGGATCGTTGGGATCGAGTCCCAGCACTCGATGATTCCTCACATACACGCACGGCACGCGATCGCCCGTCGCGGGCATCAGAAAGGCATCGTCGAATCCGATTTCCAACGGTCCCGGTTTGAGGTCGGCATTCCAGTCTGGACCAGCTTCGCCGCCGAGACCCAAGTGCCATTTGCCAACAACGCCAGTCGTATAGCCCGCTTGCTTGAGCACCGACGCGATTGTCGTCGTCCCCGGTTGAATCGTGAGCGACGCATCACCTGGTGCAATGCTCGAACCCGGTTGCTGTCGCCACGAGTAACGCCCCGTGAGCAATGCCGCTCGCGTCGGCGTGCAGGTCGAGGCGGGCGAATGTGCGTCGGTAAAGCGGCAGCCTTCGCGAGCCAAGCGATCGATGTTCGGCGTCTTCGCGTGCTTGGCTCCGTAGCTCGACAGATCGCCGTACCCGATGTCATCCGCCAGGATAAAAATGATGTTCGGCGTGCGGGGATCTGCCGCGTTCAAGCAGGCCGCACCAAACAAGAACACCAAAACAAACATTGAGCCCAAGCAAGCTCGCCAACGATATTGCTTCGGCGAGTGGATCGGTAATTCTGTGAGTCCGCAGAGGAGCATCTGGAGTCGCATGTCTGAAGTCCTGAAGAGTACGATGACCGCCACAGTTGAAAATGTTTTGTTTGTCTGAGGATGGCATGTCGGACGTTAGCTTCAGCGACCCGCGAACTCAATTT
>JANNDA010001217.1:0-2191 GCA_031387195.1 Planctomyces sp.
GCGAGCCGCCTGTGCTACGTGTGGGATGTCCCAATGACGAATCAGGCCACCGGGATCTTGTCCGGTGTCGTGGCTCGGAAGTTTTGGAACTTCACCCAAACTTCCGTCTTATTGCGAATCGAGACTTCCAGTTCGTCGAGGCCACGCGGCGGAATGTCATTCTTCCGCTCACCGTCGATGCCGAACGCGCTGGTGTGGCAGGGGCAAAAGTAGTACTTCTCGCCTGCGCCTGGCTTGTAGTCGACCGCACAGCCGAGATGCGGACAGCGTTGATTGAAGATGACGACCTTGTCGGCCGCGACACGGCGTATGAAGACCGCGCCGACCGGCTGATTGCGGTACGTGTTCCACGCATCGACCTTGTCCATGATGATTTTGACCAACTGTGGGTCGCCGTTCATCTCCAGCGCATCAACCGTGATAGGCAGCTTGACGAATCCGTCACCGCCGCCCCCCTTACGCTTGCGGATCAACGGATCAAGGAAGAAGCACAGGCCCGAAGCTAAGGGGACGAGTCCCACAAAACCGCCAATTACTGCGGCTAGGACGTGCGTCATGAACCCACGTCGGCCTTCGGCGTAAGGTTCGTTTTGGCTGAGGTCGGTTTGAGAGTGTGACATGGCAAGCTCCGATGATTGACCGGTGAGTGAGGTCTCGAACCACGAATTAGACAGGCGAGCGGGATGGCGTTCGCTCAATGGCACTTACTTTAGAACCGGACGAGTAGCGGAGCGGCGCAAGCCGCCCGGTAGTGTCGAGTTTGATCTTGCTTCAACCGGACGGCTCGCGCCGTACCGCTACTAAAGTAAGCGCCATTGGGCGTCAGCCCCCCGGTTCTACGGCGAATACACCGGGGGGCTAACGCCGCCCCGCTCGCCAAATTGTCTCGTCGTTCTTTCATGGTGGCGGAAGGATCGTTACGGGAAGTCAAAGGGTGGGGCAAACAGGCGGGAGCTCCAGGGGCAGCGCCGTTTTCATCGCGGCGAGCACTTGAGCAATGGCGGCAGGCACTGGTCCAGGAATAATCGCACCGGCAGCTTGCTTGTGTCCGCCACCACCGAAGCGTTCGGCGATCGCGGCCACGTTCACTCCCAGCCGGCTGCGGAAGCTCACTTTCACAGATTTCGTCGGTTGTTCGATCGCGATGAAGGCGGCCTTCGTACCGACGATCTTCAGGCATTCATTGACGAGGTCTTCGGTGTCGGCAGAAACCGCGCCCGTGTCGGCGAAGTCCTGCTGCATGACCGAAACATAGGCCAGCCGCCCGTCGCAATCCAGTTTCACGCCACAGAGAATCTTGCCGACCAACCGTGTGCGTGAGACCGATGCCTGCTCGTAAAGTTGTTGATACAGAAAGTTCGGATTCGCGCCCGCGTCCATTAAGTCGCCGATGATGCGATAAGTGTCCGATGTCGTCGAAGGAAATCGAAACCAGCCAGTGTCTGTCGCGATCGCACAAAACAAGGCCGAGGCCGCTGCGGGAGTTATCGGTGCGTTGAAGAATCGGAAGAGCCTGACGACGAGCGTGCCCGTCGCTTCGGCCGTCGTGTCTTTGAACTCCAGAGCGCCCAAGTCATCCGCGCTGACATGGTGGTCGATCAGCACTTTCTTGGCCTTTGAGTTTTTGAAAAGCCCGCCGAGTTCGGTCAACTGCCCCCACGCACTGGTGTCCAAGATCATGTGAACGTCGTTGTCGATCACTTCCGCCGACGTCATCCCGTCGCCTAATTTCTTGACGCGCTGCGTGGGGTCCAGAAACAGCAAGTTGGCGGGAAGTGCCGAGGGGTTCACGATGCGAACCGTCTTGCCCATTCCCTCCAACAAGGCCGCCATGCCGAGTTCCGAGCCAATCGCATCGGCGTCAGGCCGAATGTGGCTGGAGAGCACGAATCGCTGGTTGTCAGCGATGATGGAGCGAAGCGGTTCCCAATTGATGGTCATGCGGTGGGCCTTAGGCGAGTTTACGGGACCGCCAAGCTAATCCCCGCATGGCCCATTCGCCAGAGTACGCACGGTGATTGTCGGACAACCGGGAAATTGAACCGCTAAGCCGTAATCGTTCACGAGCCCGGCAGCAGTGACGGAATCGGCTGTTGTTTGAAATGAGCTTGAACGGCGGTGACGAGGTAGTCGTAGATCGAACGGTTTTGGAGGCGGCAGGTTTCCGAGACGGTGAGGATGCGTTCGAGGA
>JANNDA010001231.1:0-2659 GCA_031387195.1 Planctomyces sp.
GCCTCGAACCCCGCGCCCTCAAACGCCGACCCACCACGCACGACTTACTGACCCAACCACGAGCCGCCGCCCGAGCGAAACTCTTGACCGGCTGCTCGACGTAACTTCAACTCACGCAAGCGGCAGTGCCATTCGGGCCAGGAACCGTTGTTTTGGGCTGATTCAAAGGCAAACCAATCGCCGCCCAATAAGACTGTTGGGCCACATTCATGACGGGATCTGGCCCAGATTTGATTGCGGCGGCGTCGGAATCGCGCGAATCGTTGGGTAGGCGAACTCGATTTTGTGGGTTTGCAGCACGGCACGTAGCACGTGGAGGTTGACTCGATCTTGCAGCGTTGGGCGGCGGCGCGGATGGGCGAGGAATCGCAGTGTGAGTTCGATGCCGTTGTTGCCCGGCCAAGTCCGCACGATGGGGTCGGTCGAGTCCACTTGGATCGACAACTCCGAGGCCATGTGCTGAATCTGAGAATAAGCCTGCGCGGCAGTCTGCGTGATTTCTCGCTCGGAGAGTGCCGCTTCGAGCAGTTTCTCGCGAGCCAGTTCCCAATCGCTTTCATACGTGACCACATAAGTCAGCGAGCACCACACGAACGGAAATCCTCGCGTGTAATTCACCAGCGGCTGCTTGAAGACTTGATTGTTCATGAGCACCGTCAGGCCGCCGGTCAACGTGCCAGTGATAGTGGCTCGATCGGAATCCGGAGCACACTGCTGCATCGTGGTGTGCGTGAAGCTGACGTCGATCACTTCGCCTTGATGCTCACCAATCGCGATCCAGTCACCGGTGCGAAAGCCGCGTGAACCTTTGATGAAGAACCACGCGGCAAAACTGGCGACCAGTTCTTGCAGGGCAATCGTGATACCGGCAACCGACAAGCCAAACAACGTCAGCAAGTTGGAGTACTGGTCAGAGAAGACAAACACGAGCCCGATCACGACAACCAGCGCCGTGAGCAGCGACAACACTTTGTTGAGAAAATACCGCCGTTGCAAATCGCCGATCCGGCGAATCACGAACATGCGCAGGACGAACATCAGCAGCAGCACTGTCGCAAAGGCCCCGGCGATCTTGAGGAGGTGTTTCCACCATTGATCCAGTTCGAGTTCCTCTTGGATCGCCGCTGCTTCTTTGGTTTTGGCCGTCGCTTCGGCGAGCAGCATCTCCTGACGCCGTTCCAGAATTTCATCGGAGAGCTTGTGGCTTTCGTCGAACAGTTTGTCTCGTTCACTCGAAAGATTGGCTTTCGCTTCCGTGGAGAGCCCGCCGTGCGACAGCAATCGTTGGTTGACGATGTCACTTTCTCGCCGCACCTGCTTCAGCCGAGCCTGCAACGATTCGACATGCCGCCGGAGCGTGACCGAAATTTGCTTAGCGACATCGGCCTCTTTGCGAGACTTACTCGCCTGTGAAATCTTCTTGAACGTTTCTTCAAAAGGGACCGGAGCACTGTCGTCGGATTTGGACTCGGGTGGCTCACTCAACTCCTCTTCCTGCTGCAAGAGGTTGATCCGTTCCTGAACTTGATCCGCTTGCTGTTGCGCAGTGGCCCGATCTTCTTTCGCTTGCTCAAGCTGTTCGGTTGCGGACTTGAGTACCGTTTCGGCTTTCTCCTTGGCGTCGGCATCGTCAGCAGTCGTGGCCTCGACGAGTTGCCCATTCGCCTCTTCGATCGCTTTCTCCGCCGCAGCCTCGGAGTCCTTCGCTTGTTCAACTTCCAGCAGACGTTGAGCCAGTTCCTTCTGAACCTTGGCGAGAGCCGAGACCGGCTTCGGCTCAGCCGCAGTCTCTTCGTTCACCTCTCGGCCACTCTCGGCGCACGCCGTCGCGACAGGACACCACGCGGCCAAACTCAACAGCCAAACCAACACACCCCAACGGCGAGACCACCGCATGCAAACCTCCCTGCGTCCTACGAACGATGCAGCAAATCATCTCCGTACATTGAGATCAATCTCTTGACGCTGCGTCGGCGGAAACTCTTGAAGCCACAGTTGTCGTTGACGCAAATACTCTTCCTCATCGGCATACCACTCCTGCAACGATTGCGACTCTTTCCCGAGGATCAAGTAGTATGGAACAAGGGCCTTTGAATCCTGCTGGAGCAAGTATTTCCAAACCCACTTGTCGCCAATGAACTGCGTTTGGGAGGGCTCTCCAAGAATCGCCTTAACCTGAGAGGAAGTCATTCCGGGAGATAGCTCGTTTGTCTTGGAAATAGGCAATCCACGCGGCTTGAGGCGGGCTCGGGTGGTGTCGTAGTTGATCACCTCGGCACCGCTACGACCGACGAAGGGATCCCAGCGGATCGAGTATGGCCACAGGAGGAGGTCGGCGATTCCGAGTCCCCACTGTCGCGTATAGAACGAACCTCCGCCGGGCAGCACTCCCAACGCCATAGCCAAATTGGGGTCTTTCTCTTTCACGGCGACTCCAGCGAGTTTCATCTCTTGATATTCCGACCGTTGGAAACTGTTCAAGCTGGCACAACCAGTGGAGAACGCGCTCGCAGTGAAGATGATTAGTCCGAACGCAAGCTTATTCATCGCAACCTTCCTCCTTGATGCGTAAGCAGCGACTGACTGACGACGGATGCATCATGAGGCGTCTCCGGAACTAGGAAGAGGGGAGGCGGAAAGGCGGGCGGAGCAAGACTCC
>JANNDA010001302.1:0-3963 GCA_031387195.1 Planctomyces sp.
TGAAGATCCCCGCGAACAACACCGCCACTTCGATGATCGGGCCAAACGAGAAACGGTTCTTCTCGCGATTCGATTTCGGAGTCATCACAAATCCCAAGATCCCCATCGCCAACATGGCAACTTCTTTGATCCCCTTCGCCCACGGCTGACCGTCATTGAAGATCCCCTGTCCTTCCCCATAGATCGCCGCGACGACACCGAGCAAGAACAGCGCATTGCGGCGGCCGAGCACGTTCAGCGGCGCGTGATGCTGGACCTGTTCCAACAACGCCCCCGGCTTCGCGAGTTCTTCCTTGTCGAGCACCACTTGGTCCCAAATGTTGAAGACCACCAGCAAGATTAGGTTGACCATCAGCCACTGTGGCCACAGCGCGGTCGTCCAAAGAAACGGCACGCCACGCTGAAAGCCCATGAACAACGGCGGGTCGCCCAGCGGAGTCAGGAGACCGCCGCAGTTGGAAACGATGAAGATGAAGAACAGGACGATGTGCGACTTACGAGTGCGTGGCGCGTTCGCTCGCAGCAGGGGCCGGATCAGCAGCACCGACGCGCCGGTCGTGCCGATCAGATTCGCGATGATCGCTCCGATCCCCATGATCCCCGTGTTGAGCAACGGCGTTCCGGACAATGAACCTTCTACGACAATTCCGCCGGTAATCACAAACAACGCGCCGAGCAGCAGGATGAACGGGATGTATTCCAACACCGCTTCGAGCAACACGTGCCCGCCCGCCGAACCAAACGCTCCGAGCAAATAGACTGCGACCGGCACGGCAAAAATCGCGGCGATGATCCCCTTGTTGCGGTTGTGTTCCCACCAATGACCAGCAAACAGCGGCAAGAGGGCGATGCACAGCAGCGTCCCTGCGAACGGCAACATCGTCCACAGGCCGAGATCTTTGCCGAGATGCGGATGCTCGGACTCTCGCGGAGGATGGGCACTCTTGCCCGTCTCCGGCGTTGCCGCTGGGGAATGGGGCTGATCAGACACTGGAGAGGGATCGAGCTGGCTATCGGTCGGAACGCTGTCAGCTTCTTGGGCCATTGTCGGCGGAGCCAACAACGAAACAACGGTGATCAATCCCAGAAAAACGATACGCCAGTGTCGACTTGTAAGTCGGCATGAAATGGTCGCCATGAATCCTCACACGTACTTGAAGTTTGACTCGCGATGACGTCCACGAGCCTGTGGCGATCGCACGAAAGGGGCGGACTATAAAGAAGGTATGCCGCACGCTGCCATGACGGACACCGGCGAACGGGGCGGCGTCAGCCTCCTGGTACTGACTTTGAGGTTCGCTGCCTGCCAATGTCGTCTTTCGCTCCGCGAAAGAACGCACTTTCGCGGAGCGAAAGGCGACAAAGTCAGTGCCATTGGGCGTCAGCCCCCTGGCGCGATCACCGCAGTGCCGGATGGCAGACGCCACATCGTTGTGCCGCAAGTTGTCAGGAGAAGTGACCGGCCTTACAAATCCGGCTCAATTGCTATTTTTTGCGGCCTGTTGTCGCCAGCAGCCAAGCGACTTAAGCTCAGGTCGCATCAGGGCCATTCCACGAGGTAAGCGTTACAGCATGAGTGAATCGTCAGCCAAACGAGTGGTCATCACCGGTCTGGGGATCGTCAGCCCATTGGGCATCGGCATTGAGCCGTTTGAAGCCGGGCTGAAGGAGGGCCGTAGCGGCATTGCCCCCATCTCGCTGGTTCCGTACAGCGCGCTTCCCGGCAGTATTGGCGGCGAAGTCAAAGATTTGACCGATGAAACGGCGAAATCCAAGTGGCTCAAAAGCCAGCGTCGAAACCTCAAGGTCATGAGCCGCGATATTCAACTGGGCGTAGCCTCGGCGATCATTGCTCTGGAAGATGCCGGGCTCAACACGGAGCAACTCGATCACGAACGGATCGGCGTGGAGTTTGGTTCCAACCAGATGTATAGCCCGCCGGAAAACCTGATGGACGGGGCGTTCGCCACTCGCGGTGATCGACCGAACTTTCGGCTCGAAGATTGGGGACAGTCGGGACTCGGCAAAATGGAGCCGCTGTGGTTGCTCCGATATCTGCCCAACATGCCCTCGTGTCATATCAGCATTTTGGCCGACGCGCGTGGTCCGAGTAACTCGCTGACGCTCGCGGAAGCCTCCGGCAATGCGTCCATCGGCGAGGCTCTGCGGATCATCCGCCGTGATCAGGCCGATGTGATGATCACCGGCGCGACGGGAACCAAGACTGGCTCCGTGAAAGCCATTCATGCCGCGCTGCAAGTCCCGCTCGCTCATTTTGAAGGTGAGCCTCCGGAAACTTGGAGCCGTCCGTTCGACGCGACTCGCAACGGACAGGTTTTGGGGGAAGGTGCTTGTACCTTGATCCTAGAAACCGCCGAACATGCCGCCGCTCGTGGGGCCAAAGTTTATGGAACAGTCCTCGGAACCGGTTCGTCGTGCGTGGTCGACAAAGAAGGCCGACCGAACACCAAGCAAGCATTGATCAACGCCGCGAACGCCGCATTCCGCGATGCGGGTCTCACCCCTGCCGATATCGGCCACATCAATGCCTTGGGGCTGAGCACGATTTATTCGGACGCGGAAGAGGCCGCCGCGATTCACGAACTCTTCGGAGCTCGCGCGGCCGACGTTCCAGTCACCGCATTCAAGAGTTACCTCGGTAACTCCGGAGCCGGTTCTGGGCCGCTGGAAATCGCCGCCTCGTTACTGGGCTGTGCTCAAGGGGTCGTCTTCCCGACGCTCAATTACCGCGTCCCTGATCCGTCCTGCCGACTGAATATCGTCCACGGCGCTCCCGCCAATCTGAGCAACAAAGTCTTCTTAAAGCTCAGCGCGACAGACTTCGGACAAGCGACCGCGCTGATCGCCGTCGGTGCATAGGCGAGCGGGGCGGCTGCATCGCCCGTAGCACAGGCGGCTCGCCTGTGATTGCACGTGAGAAATGGCACAGGCGAGCCGCCTGTGTTACGGGTTTGCCGGACGATGCAGCTCAAAGAGTTGATAGCGGAAGCCTGGCTGATTGATCTCGATCCCCTCGTGATCGCGCATCGTCACCGCATAACCGCGTTCCCGCGCGAGATACCAAAACTGATGCGAGACACTGCGACCGCCATCGGCCAACCAGCAGATGCCGCCAGGTTCGAGCATGATTTCCAACAGATCCAAAATCGGCACGAAATTGCGTTGCTCATAGAGCAGATCGCAACCCAGGATCACCGGATAGGTCACCGCCGGCGGCGAACGCCAGTCGAGTTCAAAGGCTTCAAACTGCGGAAACTCATTGAGCCGTGCATTGTGCCGAGCAACCACGACTGACTTCGCCTCGTAATCTGTCAATGTGACGTGATGTCCGCGAGCTAACGCGGCAAGGCCGACCAGACCGACTCCACAACCCAGTTCCAAAACGCGAGTCCCGATCGGCCAGTCCGACTTGATGACCGCCCACGACATGTGAATCGCCGCCGGCCACAGATAGGCCCAGTACGGCATGTAGTCATCGCGGTCGTTCGCCTGACGCACTTCGCGACCTTCGAGCAACGCATCTGGGCGATGCGGAACGGTCAGCTTCAAAACGTGGTCGCCGAGGACGAACTCACGGACAATCCAACCGCACAGCAACTCAGGCAGTTCGGAAAACTCGACTTCCGTCCCAGCGATATCGTCGGCGGCCGGATTGATCTCTCGCCGTGAGTCATCAGAGTGGTTCATGGTCATTCCGTTGGGGGGCGATTTTCCGGCAGATTGTGGTAAACGCACTCAGAACTTTCGGGCTAACGTTTTTTGCGGTCGTCTGAAGGTCAGGGATGTTAAGGGATGACGTTGAATAATGAGTTCGTACGATTTGAACTCAGTACGCGAGAATCTTCCGATGACCGGTCATGCGTAGAGTCTCTGGTCGCAGTCAGTGTGGCACGACGCTCCGAGGTTGTGAATTTTTCGTGGGATAGGCTTCCAGCCTGTCAT
>JANNDA010000261.1:0-3827 GCA_031387195.1 Planctomyces sp.
TCCGGAGGGCGGCGCTTGCGAGCGTTCGAGCGTCTTCCTAGCCTTCCGCACTCGTTTATCCACGCAAAAAGTAACCCGACGCGTCCGCTTAAAAGTAACCCGATGCGTCAGCGCGGGCGGACGCTCCAAAACGCTCTGAATTCACAGTCATTTGCAGCGTTCGCCCTCGCTGACGCTTCGGGTTACTTTTTGCGTGGATAAACGAGTGCGGAAGGCTAGGAAGACGCTCGAACGCTCGCAAGCGCCGCCCTCCGGACAAGACCGCTGATTGTCGCCGGCATTCACAGGTCATTGGAAATGTTATGTACTCAACACGTCGCGAAGAACATTCCCATGCACGTCGGTCAGACGGCGTTCGATGCCGTTGTGGTAGAAGCTGAGCCGCTCGTGGTTAAGGCCGATGAGATGCAGGATCGTGGCGTGGAGATCATAAATCGTCGCCACGTGCTCGATGGCCTGGTGGCCGAATTCGTCGGTGGCACCGTAAGAAAACGGAGCTTTCACGCCCGCTCCGGAGAGCCACACGGTGAATCCTTTGGGATTGTGGTCGCGACCGTTCGCTCCCTTTTGAAACGTGGGCATGCGGCCGAATTCGGTGACCCACGCGACCAGAGTGTCTTCGAGTAGACCGCGCTGTTTGAGATCGCGTAACAAGGCGGCACAAGGTTGATCGAGGATCGGGCCGTGAACGCTGTATTGCTCCTTGAGCGTCTTGTGCCCGTCCCAATTGCCGACTCCTTCACCCATCGCATACGAGCCGTTGAAGAGTTGCACGAATCGAACGCCGCGCTCGATCAGTCGCCGCGCCAGCAAGCAATTTCGAGCGAAACCGGCTTTGTTCTTGTTCTCATCCTGCGTGCCATATGACTTGTGTGTCTCGAGCGACTCGCCGGACAAGTCGGCAACAGCAGCGGCACTGAGCTGCATCTTCGCCGCCAACTCATAGCTGGCGATCCGTGCGAGCAACTCCGAATCGCCGGGATGCTGTTCGAGATGTTTGGCATTGAGTCGTTTGAGGAAGTCGCGAGTCGAGCGATCGGTCGCTTCAGAAATCTCCGGCGGCCGACGCAAATTCGGGATCGGCCTGTCCGCAGTGAACGGCGTCCCCTGAAATGAGGCGGGGAGGAATTTGGAATTCCAGTGGCTCGGCCCAATCTGTGGGACGCCGCGTGGGTCGGGGATCGCGACGAACGCGGGCAGATCGGAACTCTCGCAGCCGAGCGCATAGCTGACCCAGCAGCCGATTCCCGGAAAGCCGTCCAAGATGAAGCCCGTGCTCATCTGATTTTCGGCGGGACCGTGCGTGTTTGATTTGGCCGTCATCGAGTGAATGAAACACATCTCATCAGCGAGTTCAGCAAGATTCGGCAACAGATCGCTGACCATTTTTCCCGACTCGCCGCGTGGTCGGAACGGCCAGATCGGTTTGATCAGGTTGCCGTTCTCGCCTTGAAACGTGATGAGTTTGTCAGAGCCGGGCATCGGCGTGTCGTGCCGTTTGACGAGTTCTGGCTTGAAGTCAAACGTGTCAACGTGGCTGACGGCTCCCGAGCAGAAAATCAACAACACCCGATTCGCACGTGGCGCGAAATGTGGTTGCCGAGCGGCATACGGTGTCTCCGGTTTGATCATCGGCCGGATTGGCAACCGATCGTTGCCGGCCATCGGTGACTCGGCCGCCGATGCTCGATCGGACAACAATCCGTTAGTTGCGAACAACGACGTCAGTGCGAGCCCGCTTAAGCCTTGAGCCGAATCGTTCAAGAAGTGGCGTCGGTCGAGCAGTCGCAATCCGGACACGGAAAGTGGAGTGTTTGACATCGCAGGAGGAAATCAAGTTGGGTCGCGTGGGTCAACCGACTCGCTCAATGGCACTCATCGAGTTGACGCAGCACTAGGCCGGGAGATGTCGCTCGCGAAGGTTGTTCCCCTCGCAATGCCTCCTTAAACTCCGCCCCTTCCGTTTTTAACTCAAACAGAAAAGGTCGGATCATGCGGTTCTGGATGGCGATGATGAGTTTGGTGGTCGTCGTAGGATTTGCGACCGCTCAAGACGAAGAAAAACCGACAACAAAAAAGGCCGCACCAAAGTCCAAGAAAGCCGCCGAGGACAAAGACACGGTGGAAATTGACGCGGCCACAGACCCCAATCCGCTGGGGAAAAAAGCGGGCGACTCGAAAGAGATCGTCAGCAAAGCCAGCTATGCCTTGGGAACTCAGATCGGCAAAAACTTGAAGCAAGCTGGTGTGGCCTTTGATCTCAAGCGGCTGACGAAGGGGCTCCAGGATGCTTTGGACGACAAAGAACTTGAGCTGACTGACGACGAAGCCAAAGAAGTGTTAGCCGCATTCGACCAGATCGCCCGCAAGGCTATGGCGCAAAAAGCAAAAGTCGAAGCGAGCAAGAATGCCAAAGCGGGTGAAGAATTCCTCGAAGCCAACAAGGCAAAAGAGGGGGTCAAATCTCTGCCGAGTGGCGTGCAATACAAAGTCTTGACGGCCGGAAAAGGCCCGTCCCCGAAAGCCAGCGACACGGTACGAGTTCACTACCGCGGCAAACTGACCAGCGGCAAAGTCTTCGATCAGTCCTACGCCGGTGAGACACCGACGAAGAAAGATCAGCCCGCCGAATTTCCGGTGAAAGGTGTGATCAAAGGTTGGACCGAGGCGTTGCAGAAGATGAAGGTTGGCGACAAGTGGCAGTTGGTCATTCCCTCGGAATTCGCCTACGGCGAAAACGGTGCCGGTGGAATCATCGGCCCCGGTGCGGTCTTGGTCTTTGAAGTCGAGTTGCTCGAAATTTTGGAGTAGCGACGAATGCCCGATGAGACGCCCTCTTCGCTGGCTCGCGCGCTGCGGCAAGAGTTGGACGGTTGGCGTCGCGCGGGACTGAGTCATTTACCAATGCCACCTCGCAAACGGACAGCACCTGCGGCGACTGCAAAGCCGCCGGTCACACGATCAGCCGCCGTCGGTTCGCCATCTGCGCGACCGACGGCGGCGGTTCGAGACTCTGCCGCATCCACTGTGGCTGCAAAAAAGCCTGGTCCGCCTGCTGCAAATTCAGCAGTGTCATCAAGCAGCAGTTCTGCTTCTCTGGCTCACGTACTGCCGGTGCTTGCGGCCGCGACGACACCCAGTCCACATCCGGCGGGGTCACTCGAAGATCGCACCTGGCGCTTGGATCAACTCCAGCAGCGAGTCGCTCAATGCGTTCGCTGCCAGGAGTTGGCCAGTACGCGCACTCAAACGGTTTTCGGTGTCGGCAATCCCGCCGCGCGAATCATGTTCATCGGCGAAGCTCCCGGTGCTGACGAGGACGCGCAGGGCATCCCGTTTGTCGGCATGGCTGGCCAACTCATGGACAAGATCATTGCCGCCGCCGGACTGCAACGCGACGAGCTCTACATCTGCAACATTCTGCGCTGTCGTCCTCCCGGCAATCGCAAACCGCAGCCAGCGGAAGCCGCAAACTGCCGCGAGTATCTCGATGGCCAAATCGCGGTGATCAATCCCGAATTCATCATCTGCTGGGGAGCCACCGCTGCTCAGAATTTGCTGGCGACAGAAGAAAGTATCGGACGCCTGCGCGGTCGCTTCTTTCAGCACGGTGCGGCGAAAGTGCTCTGCACCTACCACCCGTCGTACTTGCTCCGCAATCCGCCCGCGAAGAAAGATGTCTGGGAAGACATCAAGCTCTTCTTGAAAGAAGCGGGCCTGCCAGTGCCTGCGTAGGAACGGGGCCGCAATAACTTCCCGGTGCATGGGGAAACTAGCACGATGAGGTGCTCGGCATTTCACGGACAGTGTGAGTCACTATTTTTGGC
>JANNDA010001027.1:0-2101 GCA_031387195.1 Planctomyces sp.
CTGGTTTGTTGGTGATGCAGTCAGGCGCTCCGATCCCGCTCTTCTCGCGGTTGCCGCTGAGTTGGGCGGATGAGATCCGGCAGTTGGACGGCGTGGGTGTTGTCACGCCGGAGGTCTTGCTGCGAGTCAACATTATCAATGGCAAGAACATGATCAGCCCGCCGCGATTTTTTCTCGGCATTGATGTCGCTTCTCGGCTGAAGTTGAAGAAAGGGATCTATCAGGAGGCGATGAAGGAGGGGCGTTTTCTTTCGTCGGAGGATCTCGGCCAGAAGCATGTCGTCGTCAGCCGCCAGATTGCCGAGCAATTCCAGAGGAAGCTGGGTGATTCGCTGCGAATCAACGGTGCCGACATGACCATTGTCGGCATCTACCATTGCGGCTCGCTGCTGCTGGATATTGCGATCCTGATCGATGTCGGCACGCTCCGTGACCAAGGCTGGGCCGATCGCGACAGCGTGAGTTCGTTTTACGTTGAGCCGAATGGTCGCGTTCCGAAGGACGAATTAGTGAAGCAGATTGGCGAGCATTTCCGAGGTCGCTCGCTCGCCTCGAATCCTTCGAATAGTTTGTGGTCGTTACTGGCTCTCGCGAGTCCGGCGACATCGACTGACGCCAAACCGACGAACCCGATCAGTTCGCTGTTTGGTTGGATGGGGGGCAAGCAACTGCCGGTCAATGCCGTGGAAGCGAAAGACGGTAATCAAGAGCCGACTCTGCCATCTCTCAAAGTGAACGAAGATGCCGCACAGGAGAAAGAGAGCTCTTTGCCGATTGAAGTCCGCAGTTCGGCGGACTGGGCGGAGAAGATTGGAGAGTTCAGTCAAGACCTCGACATATTCCTGGCGTTGATGACCGGCATCGGCATGACGATCGCCGTGTTGAGCATCATCAACACGATGCTGATGAGCGTGACCGAACGAGTGATCGAGTTCGGCATCCTCAAGGCCAACGGCTGGACTCCGTGGGATGTCTTGAAACTGGTCACATTCGAGAGTGCAACGTTGGGCCTCGGCGGCGGACTGCTCGGTAGTACCATCGGTTGGGTGGTGACTCAAGTCTTCAATGCGCGTTGGCCCGAGCGGCTGAACTTATACGCCAGCCCTGGCCTGTTAGTTTTCGCCGTCACATTCAGCACCATCATCGGGATGCTCGGCGGCCTCTATCCCGCCCTCTGGGCCATGCGTCTCTCTCCAATGGAAGCCATTCGCAGAGGGTGAGTTGTCTTTCCGGAGAGAAGTGGAGAGTTATTTTAGATCCTGATCGCCCACACAAGACAATGACCAACGAGTTGAAATGGAAAGTGAACCAATCGCCGTTGCTACGATTCGTGCTGCGGCAATTCTCGAATCGCTGCGGCAACATTCCAATGCTTATTTGATCGCGATTGTCGGCATCCCCGGTTCTGGTAAGACCACGCTTTGCGATGTTCTCCAGAGATGTCGGCCGGATGCCGTGGTGGTGCCGATGGACGGCTACCATCTGCCTCGATGCCAGCTTGATGCCGAGGGGATGCGGCGGCGCGGTGCGCAACACACGTTTGATGCTGCCAGCTTTCGCTCTGACCTGACGCGCCTGAAGCAAACACGTGCCGGCTCGTTCCCCGCATTCGATCATGCCGTGAAAGATCCGCAACCCGGAGCGATTCGAGTGACTTCGTCCGTGCCGTTGGTCATCGTCGAGGGGATTTACGTTCTAATGCGAGATTGGCAGTTAGAAGACTTGTTCGACCTGCGAATCTTCCTCGACTGCGATCTCGACGTTGCCGTCGAGCGTCTGACGTTGCGTCATGTTGCCAGCGGTATTTCGAACACGGAAGAAGAAGCCCGCCCCCGCGCGATGACCAACGACCGCCTCAACTCCCTCGAGATCCTCGCCGACGGCTGCCGTGAACGTGCCGACTTGGTGCTTGAGGGTTGACCCCGGCCCCATTTGGACTGCGGCACGTAACCCGAAGCGTCAACGAGGGCAGACGCTCGATGCAACGTTGCTGACGCTCACAAATTCCAGGTATGCCGATCTCGCCCCCACTGACCCCGTGTCAGTGGAACGCTGATTGGAGGCTAAACCGAGACTCGACACTCGTGTCCGCCCCCGCCGA
>JANNDA010001389.1:0-3390 GCA_031387195.1 Planctomyces sp.
TTCGATGATCGGTCGCGACGCGATTCCGACGGCGTTGCAGGACTATGTCGGCACGGCGGACGATTCGTTCTCGTGGAAGCTCAACGGCAAGACCGAGCAACCGCTCGGTACGATTTACGATGTCGAACTGACGTCGCAAACGTGGCAAGGGATTGTCTGGAAGCATGTCTTCATGATTTACGAGCCGACGAGCGTGCGACATCGCGAACAAGCTTTGCTGTTCATTACCGGCGGAGGGAATCTCAACAAACCCAAGGTCGACGAGCAGCAGATGGGGTTGATGTTGGCAACATTGGCGGGGGCACGCGTGGCGATGCTGCATCAGGTACCGAATCAACCACTGTTGGGCAATCGAGTGGAAGATGATCTCATCACCGAAACGCTGTTGAAATATCTCGAAACCGGTGACAAGAGTTGGCCGCTGCTATTTCCCATGGTGAAGAGCGCGGTTCGGGCAATGGACGCTGTCGAGCAACTTGGCCGAGATCAGAAATGGGACAAGCCGGTGAAGTCATTCGTCGTGACGGGAGCCTCGAAACGTGGCTGGACGACCTGGCTGAGTGCGGTCGCCGATCAGCGAGTGATCGGCATCGCACCGATCGTGATCGACACGCTCAACTTTCAAAAGCAGATGGACTATCAGCTCGATACCTGGGGCAACTACAGCGAGCAGATCATCGACTATTCCAGCAAAGGGCTCATCAAAAAGATGCAGGACGAAAAGACCGAACCGCTCTGGCGGTGGCTCGACCCGCACACCTACCGCACGCAATTGACGTTGCCGAAACTGATCATCAACGGCACGAACGATCGGTATTGGACGGTCGATGCGCTCAACAATTATTGGGACGACCTCGCCGGGCCAAAGTTCATCCATTACGTCCCGAATGCCGGACACAACTTGAAGAACACGACCGGTGGTCGCGAAGCCGCGCTGGCGACGCTTGCCGCGTTCTTTGAGCACGTCGTTCTGGCAAAGCCGCTGCCGGTTCTCACCTGGTCACACACCGAGGCTGACAAGCAGCATCGGCTGACGATCACCAGCAACATCGAACCACTCGCCGTCAGGCTTTGGTCCGCAACCTCGGCGACGAAAGATTTTCGCAACGCGAAGTGGGCCTCATCGCCGCTGAAGGGAACGACAAGTTCGTTCGTCGGCGAAGTGACAAAGTCGGCTGAAGGCCACACCGCTTTGTTCGGCGAGGTGCAATTTCGCATGCCGTCGGGCACGGTTTATTCGCTCTCGACGCAGTTGAAGCGCGAGTGAGATAGACGCTTCGGGTTACTTGATCAGCGACCGCTTCACCGCGAAGTCGATCGGCATGTCGGTGCGCAGCACGGTGAAGTCGATGCTCAAACTGCGGCACTGCCGGCGAAGGAACTCGCGATGCGACAAGAATTCTTTTTGATAGGCCGCTCGCAGCAATCGAGGTTCGACGGACACATCGGCCCAGCCTTCTAGACCGTGAAATAACGTCGGGTCATCAAATGGGAATTCTTCTTCCGCCGGATCAATGATCTGCCAAACTCGCACGTCATGCTGGCGATGCCTGAACCGCTTGAGTTCCGAGATGAGCGCAGCCGCATCGGTGAAGAGATCACTGAGCAAGATCACCACTCCCCGCTTCGGCAATCGCTCCGCAATCTCAGCAAGGACCAACGTTGAAGATCGATCCTCCTGTCCCCTTTCCCCTGTTTCCTGTCCCCTACTCCCTGTCTCCTGACTCCTGAGACCCGCTTCCTCTAACACGTGCGACAACTGCTTCCAGTGCGCCGGCTGGCTGCCAGGACGCACGGTCTGAATGACCGCTCGATCGAATGTCACGAGGCCGATGGCGTCCTGCTGTTTCACGACGACATAGCTGATCGCCGCAGCAATGTGCTTGGCGTATTCGAGCTTGGAGAACTCGACCGATTCCGAGCGGTACTGCATCGACTCACTAACATCGAGCAGCACTTGGCACGCGAAGTTTGTCTCCTCTTCAAACTGCTTGACGAAGACTCGGTCACTGCGGCCATAAACTTTCCAGTCAACGTAACGCAGGTCATCACCCGGCGCGTATTCGCGATGCTCGGCGAACTCGGCAGCGAAACCTTGGAATGGGCTGCGATGAGATCCAGAGACTGCTCCTTCGACGGTTCCGCGAGCCTGCAGCGTCACTCCCTTGAGTTTGCTGAGCGTACACGGATCGAAGTACGGGAGTGAGCGGTCATTATTCATGGGCGCTTCCAGACCACCGCTTCGGTTCTGTCGCCGCTCTTTGGTCCGGTCGGGACGTGCTCGATCAGCCGACGCACAAGCGCGTCAGTGTTGAGTCCTTCGGCTTCGGCGTGAAAGTTCAACACGAGACGATGCCGCAACACGGGGCCTGCGACGGCCTGCACATCGTCAATTGTCGCGTGCGTTTGACCGCGTAACACCGCGCGTGCTTTCGCGCCGAGGATCAAACATTGACTGGCACGCGGGCCGGCTCCCCAGGTCACGAAATCATTCACGAAGCTCGGAACACCGTTACTTCCCGGCGTCGTCCCTTCGACGTGACGAGTCAACCGCGTGAGCTGCAACGCATAGCGAATGACATGATCGGCCACGGGGACTCGGCGAACGATCTCCTGCAGTTGCAAGACTTCTTCCACGCCGAGCACTTTGCTGACCGTCGCGTGTTTGGTGCCGGTCGTGCTGCGAACGATCTCGAACTCTTCGTCCTCGGTGGGGTAATCGACGTTGACCTGCAACATGAACCGGTCGAGCTGTGCTTCCGGCAGAGGATATGTCCCTTCTTGTTCGATCGGGTTCTGCGTGGCGAGCACAAAGAACGGTGACGGCAACACATGCCGCTTGCCGCCGACGGTCACTTGCCGCTCCTGCATCGCTTCGAGCAACGCGGCTTGAGTCTTCGGCGGCGTGCGGTTGATCTCGTCAGCCAGCAGCACATGGGCAAAGACCGGGCCGGGCAGAAATCGCAGCTCGCGTGTGCCGGAGAGTTTGTCTTCTTGAATGACCTCAGTCCCGGTGATGTCCGCAGGCATGAGGTCAGGCGTGAATTGAATCCGGTTGAACGACAGGCTCAGCGTGTCGGCCAGCGTCCGGACCATCAACGTCTTCGCCAGCCCAGGCACTCCGACCAGCAAGCAATGCCCGCCGGCCAGCATCGCGATGAAGAGTTCTTCCACCACGCGCTGCTGCCCGATGACGATCTTGCCCAATTCGTGCGTGATCCGCTGATAGCTCTCCGCGAGCTTCGCGACAGCAGCAAGATCTGATTCAGCAGGCTCGAGGTCAGACACGAGTGAGAACTCCAGCGGTGAGAGGGAACGAAAATAGAGACATGCAATTTGTCCAAAACAAGGTTTGATATTGGATCTGTGGTTCGATGTTTTTGATGTTGA
>JANNDA010000007.1:0-6529 GCA_031387195.1 Planctomyces sp.
ACAATTATTATTAGGGGCATATAGCGCATTGCAGCGCCAGGTTGGAATGGGGGCAGTTCAATTACTTTGGAATTCCTCGTCTCCAAGCCGGTTCCAGATTGCCCCGTGCAGACCTTGCAGGGCGTTACGGTTCGGAGGAAACAAGTCGATGATCAATAAGTGGATGCCGCTGTGCAAAGCTGAGATGGCTTTGTGAACGAAGCGGTGTACTTCGTCGTCAGACTGCTTGTTGCCGGGGGAGATGATTTCAATCATGGCGACGATTCGATCGCCGCTGATGTGACGGATGACGAGCGTTTGTTGTTTGGCGATGTAAAGCAGCGCCTCCGCCGCTTCGCTCCGGATACTGACTTTCGGAGGCGCGGTCATCAACATCAATCCCCCATCGACAGATTCACTTTCGCCGCTGTCGAAGTCGTCGTCGAAACCATTGGGGTCATGGAGTGCCAGCACATCAGGTCCAACTTGGCCGGCAACTTGCTCGGCCATCACGTAGTAATCGGCGGGGAGTAACCCGGTGTTCAATGCACGCCGTAGTTCACCGATCCATGCCGTATGGAAGTCGTGAAACGTTCCCGATCGAACTCGCTTCCAATTGTGAACTGCCATGATTGAATCACTCCGAATCTCAAGCGACTAAGCCTTCTCTTGGGACCACTGTAGCCCTCACGCTCAGCGAGAGGAAAGCCGCATCATGCCCCGAATGAACCGGGCACCTCCAGAAATCGCGAATGCTGGAGGGCTCAATGGGGGTCACTCGTACTCCCACTTCGACTCCCACGGGTCGCGGGTTTGTTTCTGCCAGGCTTTGAGTTTGTCTTGCAACTCGGCGAATCGCTTGGCGTGCTGCGGATCGTCGGCGAGGTTGTGAAGTTCATCGGGGTCAGCGTCGAGGTCGTACAGCTCGAAGCGTGGGCGGTGCAGGTAAGCGGTCGTCAATCGTTTGCCGTATTGCGCGAGCTTAGTTTTGAGGGCCATCTGCCACGTCGGCGAGGCATACAAGTCAGAGGCGAACGGATACGGAAGCGGGTTCGCGATGTTGAAGATCAGTTTGTTCCGACCGGAGATCACCGACCGCATCGGGTAGTACATCGTCACTTCGTGGAACGTGTGCGAACCGAAGATTTCATCGAAGCCATTCTTTGAGGCGTGTTCATCAACGAGCGCCTTCAGGAATGACCGGCCATGAAATTTCAGCGGCTGCATCACCGCTTTGTTTGGCTTGCGAGCGGCAGCCGTGGGCAAGCCGTTTTCTTGAGTCACGAATGGCAGACCGACAGGTTTCACGCCGCACCAATCGAGGATTGTCGGCGTGATGTCCACCCAGGCAACGAGCGCGTCGGTGGTCTTACCGTCGCTCAGGCGGCTCGTCTGAGTTGATGCGCGCGAAGACTCAGGCGAGCCGCCTGAGCAACTTGGATCGCGAACGATCAACGGCAGCCGCGCACCGGGGTCGTAAAGATTCGTCTTTGCTCCGGGGAAAGGTGGGCCGTTGTCGCTGAGCAGAATGACCAACGTGTCATCCCAGTGGCTGGTCTCTTTGAGGGCCAGCATCAGCGTGCCGACCCCTTGATCGAAGCGGTTGGTCGCTTCGTAGTATTCGGCCCACTCCTGTCGCACGACAGGATCGTCTGGCAGCCATGATGGGACTTGCATCTCCTCCGCCTTAAACCGCGTCGGCGTGACACCGGGAAAGTTGTCATCCTTCGGCGAGTTGCCGAAACCGGACGGCCCGCTGCGATGGGGGTCGGTGCTGCACCAGTAAAGGAAGAACGGACGATCGTCCTTTTCGGCAATCCAGGCTTTCGCGTTCTCCGCCATGCGGACGGAATTGCGCGACCCCTGAATGCCTTCGTTGCGATAGAACTCGAAGTGATACGTCGCTTCCGGTGCGAGGTGATATTTACCGATCGAGCAGGTGCGATAACCGCAGTCCGCCAACATCACCGGCAACGTGTTGATCGTGTCATACGTGGAGAAGTGCCCGGTGCCGTGAGCGTGTCCGTAATGTCCGGTCGCGTGATTGAAGAGGCCGGTCATCAACACGGAACGACTCGCCGAACAACTGGCGGTCGTGCAATACGCGCGCGTGAAACGGACCCCATCCGCCGCTAGGCGATCGATGTTCGGAGTCTTGGCTTGCTTGTCACCGTAGCAACCGAGCTGTTGCCCCAAGTCATCGGCCACCATCACGACCACATTCTTCGCAGCGGACTTCGTAGCCGTTTGATTTCCTGCGTTCGCCAGTTGTCCGGTGGCGAATATTCCCCACAACAATGCCGACGCTCTCAACAAGGCTAACGATCGAAGCATGACGATGACTTTCGGTTTTGCGACGCGATCTTTCGGTGCGTCCCATGATGACGATTTGCCATCGGAGGCGGGAGTAGAAATCTGTCAGAAATTCGACAGCCGCGGTGTCGTGAAAACTCAGCGTGTCTCTAACTCTCAAACAAGCGATGTCCTCAAACCCCACCGAGCTTGTCTCGGTGGATTTAGGCTTTTGCACTACGAATCACTGCTCTCGAAATCCGAATCTGCGTAGTGCAGAAGCCCTACTCCACCGAGACAAGCTCGGTGGGGTTGGTGTGGATGAGGTCCAACGCGGCATTGCTGGTAGAAGAGGAAGGGGATGCCTACGATCCCGCCCCCGTGTCGATAGCCGATGGAATCGGCCTGCCGACGCGGCCTGTGACCTGATTCCGTTTTACTCCAATTGAAGGGAGCCCATTGTGGCTGGAACCAATCGTCGTGCTGAAGTCGATGCTGCGCTCAAGGAAGTGGATTTCTCGAAGAACACCTATCAAGTCGAGTTCGACACCACGATGGGCAAGATTCTGCTCGACGTGTATCCCGACGTCGCTCCGGAGCACAGCAAGAACCTCATCGGTCTGACAAAGATTGGCTACTACAACGGCATCATCTTCCACCGTGTGATTCCGGGCTTCGTGATTCAAGTCGGCTGCCCCCAGGGAACCGGCTCGGGCGGGCCGGGATACACCATCAAGCAAGAATTCAACGCGCAGTTGCACGAAGCGGGCGTCTTGTCGATGGCCCGAACCAACGACCCGAATTCCGCCGGCTCGCAATTCTTCGTCTGCCTCGGTCGAGTGCCGCATCTCGACAAGCAATACACCGTCTTCGGTAAGACCGCCGATCAGTCGAGCCTTGATGTCGTGCTCAAGATCGGCGGCGTGCCGACGAGCTCAGGCGACCGCCCGAAGCAAGACGTAAAGATCAACACCAGCCGAGTGATCGTGACGCCAAAGTAGATGAACCCGAAAACCTGGGTCAGTGAATCAGAATGACTTCAGCGTGATCGTGGGTCCCAAGAAAGTACTTTGCTATCGTGCAATTCACGGGAGATCAATACTTTCGAGCGGCCACGGAGCGGATGCGACAGGCACGCAATATCCATGATTCCGGTGAGGGCTATGCACTGGCAATGTACTGCGGCGGACTGGCGGTCGAATGTCTCTTGCGTGCTTTTCGATGGGACAACGACAAGTCTTTTGAGGGTCGCCACGATCTGATGGATCTCATGCGGGCCAGTGCTTTGCTCCAATTCAACGAAGAACAGATGCGTAGAAAGGGGGTCTCGGAGGTTGAGATTTTTGATTGTGCGCTGGGTTTGCGAGCGGCTATGAACGAGGTCGTGGGCCTGTGGCACAATAATCTTCGATTTGCTTCCGAGGTCAGTTTGCGTGTGTTTTTGAACCGAATCGACCGCCTCCAAGGAATCAAAGGGAACGCGTTGAAGAAAAACGCGGCGGATCTGTTGAATGCAGCCCAAATGGTCGTAGACCGAGGAGTGGCGTTGTGGACCTTAAGGAAAAAATAACTGAGGCGTTGCGCCGCTATCTGCATTCGGATCAAGTCCACCTGGACGAGGACGATGGGATTTCCGGGTATGTTGTGTCCGCGCAGTTTCAAAAAATGCCGTCGCTTGAACGACAGATGCTCATTCACACGGCGCTTCACAGCTCTTCCTTGAAGTTCACGAAGGCCGAGCATCGGCAAATACTGGCGATTGCCGGTTTGACGCCTGCTGAATTTGAAGGTCTGGGCTATCGCGAAACCGCGACTCATCGTTAGACAAATGATCGGATAACGTGAGCCTAATGAACTCAACCTCCGGACTCGATCATGTCGGCACAGATCATGAAAACCACCGCGAATTGTTTGTGATCGAATTGAGCGATCCCGCTCAATTGCCGCCCTCGTTTCGTACGGCGAGCAAGCATTTTGTGGCCCTCATCGTTTGGGATGCGGCGAATGCTTCTTTTGAGTCAATCGCTCAATTGGCCCGCAGACTAATGGATGCCGGTGGTGTGTATTTTTGCACTTGGGGACCGGATTGTGAGCGCGTTCACGACGTCATTGACGAAGTGTGGGTTGGCAATGGCATTGATCCACAATTTGACGAAACCCTCATGACCACGTGGCACTCCGATGAACCACTGGCGGACGCCGTTTGGTTTGCACTGTTCGCTGCATTTCCAATCGACACTTACTTCAAAGAGTGTCGATCAGTCGTTGCGGTTTGCATTGGCCACCCGCAATTTGCAGCGGAGATTCGAGCCGCATTCGTCGATCCGGAGCACTTCAACAACGAACTCTACGGGCCAGACGATGAACCAGAATGATCACGGCTAGTTACGACAATTGAGCCACAATCATCGACGATCACCGAATCGCCAAGTCGAATTCGCCCCGGCTCGATGACCATTGCGGTCAGGCCGCCGATGCCTTTCATGACGATGCGCCCCCCCTCGCCGAGGTTTTCGTCCATCCGCGAGCAGGGTGTGCAATGACCGGTCCCTTCGAGCAGTGCCTCGCCGATGCGGAAGCGATGGCCGATGAGTGATGTTAGCTCAATGCCGCGGACGACGATGTTGCGGCGGAATAAGTCTGGACTGACGGAGTCTCGGTCGGTGTTGGCTGCGATCACGGCAAAGTGTTCGGCTTGAATCAGTGTGACTTGCCGTTTGCCTCCCGGCTTCTTCTTCGAGTGATAGTCGCCATCAATGCCCGTGCCGACGGCAACCGTGATTTCGTCTCGCAACTCAATCGGTTGCCGATTCCCAGGGCTAATGCCGATCCATTCGACGTGAGCGGTAGTCATGCATTGTGAGTGGTCGCGGTACTGTTTGTTGCCGATAGCAAGTAGCGGAAGATGTTCTGATCGCGAATCGGAATCAAGTGAACCACGGACAATGACACGATGACCAATCAGCGACTCACAACCGGAGCGGACGTTCGTCTGGCGTGCCGCTCTGGTTCCTGGACCACGCCGACTTGTGGGCTCGCGGGTGGATTCGCGCAGGCGAATCTTGTCGTGCTGCCGCGTGAACTGGCGTTTGATTTTCTGTTGTTCTGCCAGCGGAATCCGAAGCCCTGTCCGTTGCTCGACGTGACTGAGCCGGGTGATCCTGTGCCGAGGCTCGTTGCTCCCGGTGCTGACTTGCGAACGGACTTGCCGCAGTATCGCGTGTGGCGTGACGGCGTGTTGGTCGATGAGCCGACTGACATCACGAAGTATTGGCAAGCCGATTTCGTCAGCTTCGTCATCGGCTGCTCGTTCACGTTTGAGGCGGCGCTGTTGCGAGCCGGCTTACCGGTGCGGCACACCGAACAGGGCGTCAACGTGCCGATGTTTCGGACGAACATCGCTTGCCGATCCGCCGGTGTGTTTCATGGGCCGCTGGTAGTTTCCATGAGGCCGATGACTCCCAGCGATGCCGTGCGAGCGGTTCAAGTCACCTCCCGTTACCCAGCGGTGCATGGAGCTCCGGTCCACATTGGCGATCCGTCGGCGATCGGAATCATGAACGTCGAACGTCCTGATTTCGGCGATTCGGTCCCGCTGAAGGCGAGCGAAATTCCAGTCTTCTGGGCCTGCGGCGTGACTCCTCAAGCGGCGATCATGGCGGCTAAGCCGCCGCTGGTAATCACGCACAGCCCCGGCTGCATGTTCGTGACCGACATGCGCGATGAAGAGTTAGCGGTGGGATGAAGCCAAGACCTTGCTCGCTTCGCGTTCGAGATCATCCCAAGCCGTGGTCGGATGCAATGACCGAATCTGAAAGTTCTCCCACGCGAGAGTGAACACCGCACACGGATCGCCGTTACTGAGCACCGGTTGGCTTTCCCAAAAGCTGAGGCAGCGGCCTTGAGGTGCTTCGCATTGCAAACGCTGCTTGCATTCGCGGCAGATCAAGCCGAGGAAACTCGGTTGGTCTTCGGGCAACTGATGCACGAGGCAGACGGTTTGCATCGTTGTTGATGTTGCGTCAGGAACGCGGCTCATGACAGACAATCCTTCGGATGAGGTAGAGCAACAGTGTACCGTTGCACTGAAGAGAGGCGGTTCGTGAGATGCCGATTTTCTCGCAGATGAGTGCAATACGACGTCGGTGGCTCATGCGACCGGCATCGTCCGCAGAGTTGTCCGGATCGGTTTGATTTGCGTCGGTTGTGTGGTCCCTTTCCAACGTCAGCACGGCTCCCTATACCTCAACTCGACAGG
>JANNDA010000262.1:0-2318 GCA_031387195.1 Planctomyces sp.
GCTTCAGCGGAACTGCTCGCGCGTCAAGCGCCTCTCGCAATGTGCGTCTCCCGACAAACGGAAGCGTGTCGAGACGATCCAGTGACTCCAACGGCAACGGCTCGAGCGGCGTGTTGTCGGTGATCGGAATCAGTGACGGCCGCCCGCCGAGATTTCCTCCGAGCAACGTCAATGTGCATGCCAACTGCCGGGCCACAGTCGCCTTGATTGGAGCAGCCCCTGAAATCTCTCGCGTCGGATCGGACGAGGTCATCGACTGGCTGGCATCGAGCAAGATCTCCATGCGCGGGCTGATTTCTTCGCGATAGAGCCGCACCATCAAGGCATCCGACCGAGCGTACGCGGCCCAATCGAGATGCCGAATGTCGTCGCCTGGGTGATACTGCCGGTATTCCTGAAATTCGAGCGAACTTCCCGTCCCGCGTCCCAGCAGTTCGCCCGATCGTCCGGACACGGGCATGCGGGGCAAACCCAACTGATACCGCGCCACCGCTTGTTGAACTTCAGGATCGAATCTCATGCGGTGCGAGTCCCGGTAGCGTGGGCTTCAGCCCACGTGAAAGTGAATTTTCCCGATAAACGTGGGCTGAAGCCCACGCTACTTCTACTTTTGTCGGGCGCGTCAAACCGGAAATGTTGATGGCAACTTGCCCGATATCGGTTCAGACCCCAGTCGAATCGAGTGATGCGGTGACATCACCGCTGAGGCTCGGCGAGGCCGCTTTTCGTGGCTGCTGAAGAACCTCAAGGATTCCGACAAACATCGGATGGATGTTGAACAGCAATCCAAGCCCAGCAGCGATCGACAGCAAGACGATTTCGGTCGTCAACGAGTTGTTCCCAGCCGCTCCCCAAGAACCGTAGCCTCCATGAGTGGGAGCCAGAGCGCTGAGTGTCTCGAAAGGATTGGCGACTCGCAAAACCACAAACTGGTCCAAAGTAGACTGCCTCGCGCCAAACATCATGGGCAGGTAAGGCACGATCAAACCCAGCAAGAACAAGATGATGATGATCACTCGAACGTGCATCGCGCGAACTTCCGCCGAAAGACTGCGCAGACCTCGGCCCATCGCGGTCCCCAATCCCAAGTAAGCGACCACATACATCAACAGAGTTAAGATCCAAGGCCCCGCCCAATTCGAGGCTCCAAAAAGATCACCGAAAATTGCGGTCTCGAACACCGGAATCAACGCCAGGTGCAGCAGCAGGTATAAGAAGCCGCGATGGCCTCCCGGCAAGAAGGGAATCGACAGTAGCCGCAGAATGGGAGTGTTCGGAATCCCTCGGCGGACACGGCGCGAGACAAAATCCGTTTCTGTGGCCGCAAAGAAACCAACCAAGCAGCAGTGAATCGTGGCAAACGTGGCATAGGCCGCCGCGTCATTGGAGGAGAACCCAACCGTGCTGCGACCGAGTACCAACATCGCTCCCAAGAACGCCAGCCAATACAGCACAAATTGCAGCGAGCACGCGATCCGAATGCCCGTGCTCCGATTGTCTGACTCAAACGTCAGATGAGCGGTGGCGATCTGCTGAAACAAGAAAAAGTACGACAACGCCGCAGCCGCAAAGCAGCCGATCCCGACCCAAAACTCTTTGTCATCAAAAGGAATTGCTTCCATTAACAACGCCGGAGTGCTGGACAGCACGGTGATGACGATGAAAACCATCGCACCGAACATCAGCAACGTGGAGCCCCCTTGAGCCCCCTTGTTTTGCGGCACAGCGGCGACCGTCAACGCCAGCATCGTCAGGCAGAGCGTGATCAACAGTGAAATCAGCAGCACGAAGGCCACCATCATGAAATCAAAACCTTGCAACATCGACGTGAAGGCGATGAACGGCGCGATCGCTGAGTAATAGATAAAGACCTGCACCAGCGCGCTGCACAACTTGCCCCAGATCAATTGCTGGGGACTGAGCGATGTGATGCTGAGCAACTCCAACGTAGTTTGATCACGCTCATTCAACAGACCGCGATACGCCGTATAGGGGACCACGGCGAAGATCGCGAGTGCGAGCACGTCGTAATAGAAAACAAAGAACGCCCGCCCTGCAGAACCAAACTCCAGCGACTCACCCGCTCCCAAAACGCCAAAGACCGAGATCAACCACGAGGCGATCAACATCAACAGAAACGTGACGATGAATTGGCGGCTCTTGAGCGCCTGCCGCGTCTCTTTAATCAGGATTGGATTCAACCAATCACCCGCACGCTCCAGCAGATCGACTTTTTCGATGGCAATGCTCACGCGGTAGCCCTTTCGTAGTCTGAGGTGCTCGGCATTTCACGGACAGTGTGAGTCACTATTTTTGGC
>JANNDA010000021.1:0-1740 GCA_031387195.1 Planctomyces sp.
GAACCACAATGCGTGGTTGACCACGTTTTCCGGCCCGCACCTTGTCAGCCGCTTGTTGGATTTCGTGCTGCCCGTAGACTCCGCCAGCAACACGGATCATCAAGCGTCGCGTTCCGCTCATGAACGCCGCTCTCAGGACAATCGCGTGAACGGCCAGCGTTCGTTACCTCAATTTGTTCTCGATCATGCCGTCGCGTTCTCGGTGTTGCTGGTGAGTTTGGTCTTCGTCGTGGATGCCATTCTGCCGTTGGGAGTGGCCAGCGCGGTGCCGTACACCTTTGCGGTGTTGCTGGCGTTGAAGGCTCGGTCGCCGCGGTTTGGCGTCTCGGTCGCGGTCGTCTGCTGCGTGTTGACGTTTGCGAAAATGGGCTTGTTTCCCGAACGAGGAACGACGGAATTGTGGAAGGTGATTACCAACCGAATTCTGGCGGTCTTCGCGGTGGGAACGGCGGCCATCTTGGGAGTTCAAAGACGGCAGGCCGAGGATCAGCGTCAGCAGGCGGAAGCTCAGATGCGTTTGCACCTGGCCGATCTGGCTCATCTCGGGCGGCTCAAGACAGCCGGGCACTTGGCCACGAGCTTGGCGCACGAATTGAATCAGCCGCTGGCGGCAGTCTCGTTGCAGTCCGAAATTGCCTCGCAACTCTTGCAGCAAGATGGAGCAGTGCCGCGAGAGGCATTGTTGTCTGCACTGCGGGAGATCACCGAACAGTCGCAGCGTGCGGGAGTCATCGTGCGCAGTCTGCGCGAGCAGGTGCGGAAGCCAGAGCCGCTGCGCGCCACTCTCATGTTCAATGACGTCGTGCTAGCCGCCGTGCGGTTGATCGAACCGCAGGCCGAGCGCGCCGGGGTCACAATCAACTCGAAGTTGGCCGAACCTTTGCCGCTGATTTTGGGAGACAGTATTCAGCTCGAACAGGTGCTACTCAATTTGCTGCAGAACGCCATCGAAGCGGTCACGGCTGACGAGTCGGGTCCGCGCGTCGTGCAGGTGGAGACACGCGGCGACGCGCAGCAGATAACCGTCAGCGTCAGCGACACGGGCGTGGGATTCGCTCACGACGAGGCCGAACATCTGTTCGAGCGATTTCACAGCACGAAACCTCATGGCATGGGTATGGGCCTGGCGATTTGCCGCTCGATCGTGGAAGACCACGGCGGGCGCTTGTGGGGCTCGCCAAATCCAGATCGCGGTGCGACGTTTACTTGGACCTTGCCAGTTTTCAGGGGCAGCCCTTTATGAATAGCCGACCAACTGTGTTCTTAGTGGACGACGATCCGGCCATCAGCCGCGCCTTGGCGAGTGCGGGGCAGTTGCTCGGCTTACCCGTGCTGTCGTTTTCTTCGGCCGAGCAATTCTTGCGCTGCTATGACCGCTCGCAACCGGGCTGTCTGATTCTGGACATCAAGATGCCGGGCATGAGCGGCCTGGAGTTGCAACAAAAACTGATCGCCGAGGGAATCCACTTGCCGGTGATCATGATCAGCGGCCACGCCGACGTGCGGATCGCGGTGGAAGCGATGTCGCGCGGCGCGATCACGCTGCTCGAAAAGCCATTCCGGTTGGACGAGTTGCTCGCGCACATTCGTCGCGCCGTCGCATTGGATGCCGAGCGCCGCGTCGCACAAGCTCAACGTGAACAGGCCGAGGCTCTGTGGACACAGCTCACGCCCAAGGAGCGCGAAGTGCTGGAACTGATTCGCGCGGGCAAAAGCAACAAGCAAATCGCCAGCGACCTG
>JANNDA010000056.1:0-4860 GCA_031387195.1 Planctomyces sp.
CCCCGAAGGGGAACCGCAGCCGAAACCCGACGAGGTCGCTCGCGTGGTCGATTGGATCACCGAGCAGATGACGCAGGCTGAATTGATTCGCCGCGACGGCGTCATCGTGCTGCGACGGCTGAATCGCGATGAGTATCGCAACACGATCCGCGATTTGATCGGCGTCGATTTCGACATCTCCGGCTTCCCGCAAGACCCACCGTCGGGTGGCTTCGACAACAACGGCAAAGCTCTGACTCTGTCGCCGTTGCACACCGAGCTGTATCTCGAAGCCGCCCGAAAGATACTGGATCGAGCGCTCGTCGAAGGGGATCGGCCCCCGGCGATCAAATGGCGATTCGAGCCGGAGACCGGCGATTCCGACTCGAACCGCGTGAAGTACGACGGCAATAACGCGATCGTCAACGGTGGCAGAAATCCGGTCAAAGACGGTTTCAAAATCTTGCACCACGACTCGTGGGACAAGCACCTCAATGCCCGCGATTTCAAAGTGAAGCACGAGGGCGAGTACATCGTTCGTATCCGCGCGGCTGGTCGAGTGCCGACGCGGGAAGAGGTCGTCGAGTCCGCACGCAAAGCATTGGCTGACCGTCGCGACAAGCAGACGAAGGAGAATCCGAAAGGGGAGAAGTATCACGTCGCTCAATTTGAAACAGACCTGAAACACTTCGAGTCCGACCGCATGTACGACTACGGCCTGCCTCGGTTGAAGCTGGTCCAAACGTTGGGCGGACAGCCGAAGACGATCGCAGAAATGGAGATCGACGCGCCGCTCAAGGAGCCGCAGGTTTACGAAGTCCGCATCCGCTTCAACACGGAGTCCGCCGGACTGACCATCGAATACGCGTATGCGATTCCTCGCGTGCTGGAGAACTTCTGGTTTCAAGGCCACGACGACTTCGCTCGGCCAGAAATGTACGTCGATTGGTTTGAACTCGAAGGTCCCGTTGTCGAATCCTGGCCGCCGCCGAGTCATCAGCGCATTCTCTTCGACTCGCCGAAATCGAAAACCGACGAAAGAGGCTATGTACGCGATGTGCTGGCTCGCTTCATGCGTCGAGCGTATCGGCGTCCGATCAGCGAGGCCGAGATCAACGACAAAGTCAAACTGTTCGACCTCGTTCGCAAAGATGAGCCGTCGTTCTTGCAGGCCATTAAGACGCCATTGATCGCGGTCATGGTCTCGCCGCACTTCCTCTATCTCGTCGAGCCCGGCACCGAATCACTAACCCGAAGCGTCAGCGAGGGCGAGCGCTCCACACAGCGTGGAACTGGCTCAGCAGAACGCGGAGTCGAGCGTCTTTCGAAGCGGTCTCCCTCGCTTGCGCGTCGGGCTAGTGAGGACGAGCCTCGACCCGCACAGCGTCTGTCCGATCATGAACTCGCCGCGCGATTGTCTTACTTCCTCTGGTCCACGATGCCCGACGACGAACTCTTTCGGCTCGCCGAGTCCGGCAAACTTCGCGACACGAAAGCGTTGACCGTGCAGGTCGATCGCCTGCTCGCCGACTCAAAGAGCGACGCCTTCGTGCGGAACTTCGCCGATCAGTGGCTCGGCTTGCGTGAGGTTGGGGCGAACCCTCCTGCCGCTGATCTGTATCCGCAGTACGACCGGCATCTGGAAGTGTCGATCGTCGATGAGTCGCGTGCGTTCTTCGCGGAGATACTCAAGACCAATCTGAGCGTGATGAACTTTGTCGGCTCGGACTTCGTGGTCATCAACGAGCGGCTCGCGCGGTTCTACGGCATCGACAACGTTCGCGGCGATCAGTTCCGCAAAGTCCCCGTCCCTGACGGCGTGCATCGAGGCGGCGTCGTCACTCAAGCGTCCGTGCTGACGATCACGTCCAACGGCACGCGAACCTCGCCGGTCAAACGAGGCACTTGGGTCATGAAAAATCTACTCGGTACCGACCCTGGCTTGCCGGTCGCGAACGCGGGGGACATCGCACCGAAAGTCCCCGGCATCGACAAGGCGACTGTTCGCAAACGCCTTGAGATTCACCGGCAGTTGCCGCAGTGTGCTCGCTGCCACAACAAGATCGATCCGCTCGGCTTCGCGATGGAGAACTTCAACGCCGCCGGCGAATGGCGCGATCAAGAAGGGTTCGGTTACAAAGGCCGAGTCAACCGCGACGACCCCAAGATCGACGCCAGCTCGAAGCTTCCGGATGGCACCGAGATCACCGGCGTTGATGGACTGCGAGACGCGCTCCGGCAAAAGGAAGACCTGTTCCTGAAGAACCTCGCCGGTAAGCTGCTGACCTACGCCCTCGGCCGCGAACTGGGAGTCGCCGATCAACCGACCGTCAAAGCAGCGGTCGAACACACCAAGAAAAACGGTTACTCGATGCGGTCGATGTTACAGTTCATCGCCACCTCGGAAGTGTTCGGAACAAAATAGAGATCGCCAGAACGTAGCACAGGCGGCTCGCCTGTGTTGTGCAACGTTTCGAAACTGCTTTAAGAAACGACCTCGCGCTCTCAGGGAATTATCATGTCGTACTTCTTCGATCAACCGCTCTCGCGTCGCCACGTGCTTCGTGGACTCGGTGCTTGTCTGACACTCCCGTTGCTCGACGCGATGTTGCCGCGAGCGTTTGCCGCGCCATCGAAGTTTGAGCCGCTCGCGAAATCAGCAGGCGTGCAGCCGCGGTTGATTTGTTGTTATGTCCCCAACGGTGTCAACATCCTGGAGTGGGTGCCGAAGACGAGCGGCAAAGAATATGAACTCTCGCCGACGCTGCAAGTTCTCAAGGAGCAGCGTGAGGACTTCACGGTCATCTCCGGCTTGGGACATCCGGCGTCTCAAGGGGGACACAGCGGGGCCGATACGTGGTTGACGGGAGCGGATCTCAAAGCTGTTCCCGGCAGCGATTACACGAACTCGGTCTCGGCCGATCAGTTGATTGCTGAAGTCCACGGCAAGCAGACGCGGTTCCCGTCATTGCAGTTGTCGGACGGGTCAGGGACCGGCGGGGCGGGGCACAGTCACACGTTGTCGTTCGATCGAGCCGGTACACCGATCCCCGCAGAGAACTCGCCGAAGCGGCTCTTTGAACGGCTCTTCGTTCCCGAAAGCAGTGCCGATCGTGAAGCGACGCTGAAGAGATATGCCGAGAAACGCTCGATCCTCGACAACGTGCTCGGCGAGGCGAGTGCATTGCAACAAAAACTCGGCAAGACTGATCAACGCAAGCTCGACGAATACCTCGGCTCGGTACGTGAGACGGAGCAGCGCGTGGAGCGGCTTGTCTCGTGGGTCGATGTTCCGAAGCCGGTTGTTGACCCGCAGAACTTGCAGCTCGGCAACCAGCCGGGGAACGCTCACGATCGACCGATGTGGCTCGATGTGATGCTTGAGCTGTCATACCTCGCGTTCATGACCGACACGACGCGAGTTATCGCCTTCGAGTGGTCGCGCGAAGCGGGCGGTTACGGTGGCGGCGGCGAAAATCATCACGAGCTGTCGCATCACGGCGGCGATCCCGACATGCTGAAGAAGCTCGCGACCATCGACTGCTTCCATCTGGAACGGCTCGGTCGGTTCCTCAAGTTCTTGAAGTCAACACAAGACGGCGACGGCACGATGCTGGATCACACGATGGTTCTCTTCGGCTCCGGGATGAACTCAGGTGCGGGCGGGGAGCACTCGCCGAAAAACCTGCCGACGCTCGTGGCCGGCGGACACAAGCTCGGCCTCAAGCACGGTCAGCACATCGCCCTCGATCCGAACAATCACCCGCCGATGTCGAACCTGCTGCTGACGCTCGCCCAACGCATGGGATCGAAGACGGAGAAATTCCGCGACTCGAACGGAACGCTCTCAGGCTTGATGTAACCCGAAGCGTCAGCGAGGGCGGACGCTCTACAAAACGATGAATTCAGAGTCTTCTGGAACGCCCGCCCTCGCTAACGCTTCGGGTTACTTCGCCGCGATATGCGACCATCACCGTATCTTTTACCTCCCCATAAAACTTCTTCGGAGACTCCTTCATGCAACTCAGCGAAATGACTTGGCCCGAAATCGGCAAACTGTCCCGTGACTTGCCGGTGATCATTCCGGTGGCGGCACTCGAACAGCACGGCCATCACTTGCCGGTGTTTACCGACAGCATGTTGCTCGGCGAAGTCGTGCGGCGCGTGAGCGGCACGATGGGCGACCGAGCCCTCTTTGCTCCAGTGATGTGGCTGGGAAACTCGTACCATCACATGGAATTCCAAGGGACGATGTCGGCCAGCTCGCGCGTGTATCTCGATCTGCTAAATGACATGGCGGACAACCTGCTGACTCACGGATTTCGTCGGATCGTGTTTCTCAACGGACACGGAGGCAACACAACTCCCGGCAAGCAGGCGGTCTTTGAAATGCGTCAGCGTTATCGGACACGTCAGGACTTGCTGCTGTTGTTCACGACTTACTGGGATCATGCAAAACCGAATGCCGGTCGCTCGGACCTCGTGCAGTCTCAAATGGGGCACGCCTGCGAATGGGAGACGTCCATGATCCAGCGGATCACACCGCATTTGGTGAAGGACATCAGCAAGCTCGAAACCGTCCCGTTCGGTTTCGCGTTTGATCCGGCTTATCGCGGTTGGATCACGAAGGATCGCACCGTTCCCGGCCATATCGGTCATCCACAAAATGCGAACCCCGAAAAGGGGGAGTATCTGTTTGAGACCTTCTCGGCGGGGATCGTCGAGTTCCTCGAACAGGTCATCGCCTGGGACGGCCACAGTTGGGAGATGGGCTGATCGTCATTAAGGCGACCGGCAGAAAAACATTTACCGGACAATACAAGCCCGCCGAGAAGGTCTCAAACAGATACTCCCCCTTTTCGGGGTTCGCATTTTGTGGAT